>JASHTH010000438.1 GCA_030040655.1 Acidobacteriaceae bacterium
CCCTGCTGGCCCGGGAACCAGGCTTCAAGAACGGCGCTCACCTGGTTGAGCCAGGGCATGAGAATGGGGCCGTCGCTGACAATGACAACGATGGTGTGCGGATTGGCCTTGGCGACCGCCGCAACCAGCGCATCCTGGTCGATGGCAGTCTTGTCGACCAAGTCGACCAGCCCCAGCGTGGTGCGGTCCATCCCTTCGCTACCCCACTGGCTCACAATGACGATCGCTGCCTGCGACGAAGCAGCCAGCGCGGCCGCTGCGGCAAGGTCGGATCCGTCCGCGAATCGTGCGTTCGCGCGCGGCGCCATGGCCCGGATGGCATTGAGCGGCGAAGAGGGATCCCACACCACCTGCGCCCAGCCGGGCGGATTGGGACATGGGCTTGTGGGCTGATAGGTACAGGCGCCGTCACTGATCGCGCCCACCGGCCAGACTTGTGCGGAGCCTCCACCGGAGAGCACTGCAACGTCGGCGTGGGAGCCGATCACCGCGATCGATTGCACCGTGGCTGGGTCGAGCGGAAGCTGATCGTCCCGGTTCTTGAGCAGCACTGCGCCCAGTTCCTCCGCTTCCTTGGCCACGGCGGCATCGGCCGCGGCCGGAATGGGTTGAATGGTGAGCGGGTAGTCGAAGAGGCCCACCTGGAACATGGCTCTCAGGATGCGGTGGACCATGTTATCGAGGCGCGACTGGGGGACCTCCGCATCCTCAATGGCCTGGCCCAGCAAGGAGAAATACTGCTGATTTGGCTGCTCCTGGTCAAGGCCGCTGTTGGCTGCCTCTTCCGTGCTGTGCGTGGCCCACCAGTCGGACATGACGAAGCCCGGAAATCCCCAGTCGTCTTTCAGCACTTCGTTGAGCAGATCGTTGTTCTGGCAGTCGTAAACGCTGTTGGTCAAATTGTAAGAGCACATCACCGACTGCGCCCCCGAGTCGTTGAGGGCGATCTCGAAGGCCAGCAGATCGCTTTCCCGGCCGCCGCGCTCGCTGATGACGGCATTGGCGGTGGTGCGCCCAGTCTCCTGATCGTTAAATGCGAAGTGCTTGATGTCGCCGATCACATGGGCGGACTGCACGCCCAGGAGGTGCGCCGCGCAGATTTTGCCGGCCAGAATCGGATCCTCGCCCTTGGTCTCAAAGGTGCGGCCGTCGCGTGGCTCGCGGCCGATGAGATTGGTGTTGCCGCCCAAATTCACGTTGAGCCCGTAGTCGGCGATCTCGGTTCCGATCACCTGTCCGAATTTGTAGGCCTCGCTCGTGTCCCACCCCGCGGCGCTGGCCAGAGACGAGGGCAATGCCGTTGCCGGATCGGTTGAGCTTGCCAGTCCCAGGCTTCCGTCGACGTAATAGAGCTCCGGAATGCCAAGACGCGGAATCCCCGGCACATAGCCGCCGGCGCCACGGGGCACCGTGTATCCATACGTAAGATTGGTGGTCACGCCGCCCTGAACCATCTGCAGCTTTTCGCTCTGGGTCATCTGCTGGACGAGCGCGTCGGCGCGCTCATCGGCGGTGACCGTGATAAAGGTCCACGCGAAGTTCGAAGCCAGGGCAACGCCGGATGCGCTCTTGGCCCCGGTGGTGATGGTCGCGGTATAGAGCGCTCCACACACCAGCGCCCCAGACGGCTTGAAGGTCGCGGTGCGCGCCGCGTAACTTACCGTGCCCAAGACCGCTGCCTCGCCTTGTCCGGTCAAGGTAAAGGTCGACGTGTTGATGCTCGCAGCATCCATCGCCTCGCTGAGCGTAACCCTGATGCTTGCGTTGACGGCAACGCCGCTGGCCCCATTGACCGGAATGGTGGAGACAACTTTCGGGGCAACCGGCTTGGCAAGAGTTTGAGCCGAACAGGCGACAGCCGCAAATGAAGCCAGCACAAGCGATGCGGCGCGAACAGCCGTTGGTAGCCCAAAGGTTTTCATTGGCACTCTTTTTCCTTCTCACCGGGAGTTGTTCTTGGTTGAACGCCTGTCGCTTCATCTCCGGAAGGACGGGTTTGGACCGCGGCGAATGGATGTCGATCAGTATACTGCGACCGGTTTTCCGCCCATTCTGAGCCACGAATGAAACTACGAACGGTCGCGAGTAACATGGGAGCAGAAGCAGGAGCCTATTCGCGATGAAGATGCGTCCCGGAGCACCGACCGGTTTTCTGCTATGCGGCAAGGAGTGGGACGACGGCGATGCGTTCGAAGTGCGCTCGCCGTGGGACCAGGGACTGGTAGGGCGCGTGACCCTGGCCACGCGCGCCGACGCCCGCCAGGCCGTGCATCACGCCGTGGCCAGCCTGCGCCGCACGCGCGCGCTGCCGCGCTGGAAGCGCCGCGAGATTCTCGAGGACGTGGCTGCCGCGCTCATCGAGCAGAAGGAACGCTTCGCGCAGCTCATCCTGGCCGAAGCCGGCAAGCCCATCCGCATGGCGCGCGCGGAAGTGGATCGCGCGGTGATGACCTTCAAGACGGCCGCCGAGGAGGTTTCGCGGACGGGCGGCGAAAGCCTGCCGCTCGACTTGACCGAGGGCAACGAAGGGCGCTGGGGACTGGTGCAGCGCTTTCCCGTGGGCCCGGTGCTGGCCATCACTCCCTTCAACTTTCCTTTGAATCTGGTCGCGCACAAAGTGGCTCCAGCGATGGCCGCCGGCTGCCCGGTGATCGTGAAGCCCGCGCCGCAAACGCCCTTCACCGCGCTGGCGCTGGGCGAAATCATTCTCAAGGCCGGCTGGCCCGACGAAGCTCTCGCCGTGCTGCCGCTGAGCAATGCCGACACCGCATGGCTCGCCGAAAAGGAAGACCGCGTCAAGCTGGTCAGCTTTACCGGGTCGGCGAAGGTGGGATGGGAGCTGAAGGCGCACTCGGGGCGCAAGCGCGTGCTGCTCGAGCTCGGCGGTAACGCGGCGCTGATTGTGCACGGAGACTGGCATACCCTCGACGCCGCGGCCGAGCGCGCCGCGCATGCGGCATTCGGATTCGCCGGCCAGTCGTGCATCGGCTTGCAGCGCATTTTCGTGGAGCGAAGTATCTTCCAAACGTTGCTGTGGAAGGTGGTCGATCAAGCCAACAAGCTGGTCGTGGGCGATCCGGCCGATGAGAAGACCGATGTGGGACCCATGGTCCGGCCGGCCGAAATGGATCGCGTCGAAGCCTGGGTCAAGGAGGCGGTGGAGGGAGGCGCCAAGCTGCTGGCCGGCGGCGAGCGCAAAGGCCCCGTGCTGACTCCAGCCGTCCTAACCGGCACGAAGGCCGGCATGAAGGTGCGTGACGAAGAAGCCTTCGGCCCGGTCGTCGCCATCGAGCCCTACGAGGACTTCGAAGAAGCCCTTGCCGAAGTGAACCACTCCAAGTATGGCCTGCAGGCCGGATTGCTCACGCGCGACGCCAATCGCATCCTCACCGCCTATCGCGAGCTCGAGGTCGGCGCGCTCATCGTGGGCGACACACCGAGCTGGCGGCTCGATCCTATGCCCTTCGGCGGCGTGAAGGATTCGGGTCTGGGCCGCGAGGGCATCCGCTTCGCCATGGACGAGATGACGGAGCCGCGCATGCTGGTGATGTCGCGGTTGAGTTGAGACCGGCTGCGTCTTTGTACAGCAGCCAGACCTCAATTCGCGTAGATGCGGACATAATCCACCACAAACTCCGAAGGAAAGACCGTAGTGGCGTTGGGTGGGCCGGGCCAGTCGCCGCCAATGGCCAGGTTTAGGAGGATGAAATTGCTTTGACCCGCGTCGAACGGCCACGCCGCGCCGGCGAGGCCCTTGAGGCTTGAGGGCGTATAGGTGGCGTATGGCTTGGCCGGATCGTCGATGTAATAAGCGACCTTGCCCGGGCTCCAGATCATGCCGTAGGTGTGCCACTCGGCCGCAGTTTGCCCGGTGGGGAAGTCGAAGACCGTGCCCAGGTTTTCGCCGGTGAATCCGGTGCCGTGGATCGATCCCTCGTTCCAGTCAGGCGTGCGCGCTGCGTTCACCCGCTCCAGGTCGTCCTGCTCGCCGCAGGCCGGCCAATCGACCGTGGCGATATTGTTGCCCAGCAGCCAGGCTGCGGGCCAGAATCCCTGGCCTTCGGGAACCTTGGCGCGGACCTCCATGCGGCCGTAACGGAAGCTGAACAGGCCCTGCGTCTTGAGCCGTGCCGAGGTGTAGACGCCGGTGGATGGCTGGCGCGCGACGATGTGCAGGTAGCCGTCGGTTCCCACGAAGACATTGGGATCGGCCGCGCTGCACGGCGGGGTATTCGAACCCCAGGCGCAGTAATTCTCCAGCTCGTGATTGCCGAAGCCGCTGTTGCCCGTGTCGTAAGTCCAGACCAGCGGATCGGGTTGAACGTTGTGCCCGGTCGTATTGCTGAACTTCTCGCTCCACACCAGGGTCTCCGGCGCAATCTTGGTGGCGAACTCCTGCTTCGTCACCGGACTGCTCGAATAGCCGGGGGCGACGGCGATGGCGCTGAGCTTCAACGGCGAAGAGACCAGGAATGGCGCTTGGTAAACCGTCGACCTAGTCGTGG
>JASHTH010000439.1 GCA_030040655.1 Acidobacteriaceae bacterium
CCTTCCACACTGACGCCCGTATCCTCCACGCTGAAGCCGGTATCCTGCGGCTGAAGCCCATACCTCCAAATGACGCGCTGCCTGAAAGTCGTGTGACGGCGAGCGCTCGCTTACCATCGAAAGTGTTGGGGACGCGATGCGCGAGAACCTAGCCACCCTGCTCGACGATTTCCGGCGCGATGGGCGCGACATCGCCGTGGTGCGCCACAAGGGCGTGCGGCGGAAGGCGACAACCTATGCGCAGATCGCGCAACTCGCCGGCCGATTCGCGGCGCTGCTCGAGCAGCGAGGGGTTGCCGCGGGCGAGCGGGTGCTCATTTGGGCCGAGAATAGCGCCGAATGGATCGCCGCGTTTCATGGCTGTATTCTGCGCGGCGCCATTGCCGTGCCGCTGGACGCCTTCGGCAGCGCCGATTTTGCCGGGCGCGTGTGCGCGGACGTAAAGCCCAGACTCGCCGTGGGCGATGCGTTGTTGCTCCGGCAGCTTGCGCCGCAATTCTGTCGCGTCACATTTGAAGATTGGAACAAGGTGCTGCCCGCCGGGCAGGCCGGGCCGGTTGCCGGTCTCACGCGGGACACGCCGCTGCAGATCCTGTTTACGTCGGGGACGACCGGCGATCCCAAGGGGATTGTGCACACGCACGGGAACGTGCTGGCCAGCGCGGGACCGATTGAAGAAGCGGCGCAGGGTTATCTCAAATACGAGCGCATCATTCATCCGCTGCGCATTCTGAATACGCTGCCGCTCAGCCACGTCTTCGGGCAGATGATGGGCCTGTGGGTCCCGCCGATCTTCGCCGCCGAGCTGCACTTCGAGAACCGCCTGGTTGCGCCGCGCCTGCTTGAGACGATTCATCGCGAGCGAGTCTCGGTGCTGGCCGCGGTGCCGCGCGTGCTCGCGCTGCTCAAGTCGCATTTGGAGGCGGATAAGCCAGGCCTCGCGGATCGCATTGCGGCGGCCGGGGGGATTTCCGCATGGAAGCGATGGTGGCGTTTTCGCGACGTGCATGGCGCCTTTGGCTTCAAGTTCTGGGCGCTGATCTCGGGCGGCGGGACGCTGCCGGCTCCTCTGGAGCAATTCTGGAACGCACTGGGCTTCGTGCTGGTGCAGGGTTACGGCATGACGGAGACGACGGCGCTGATCACGCTGAATCATCCGTTCCACGTGGCGCGCGGGTCGATCGGAAAACCGCTCGCCGGACGCGAGGTCAAGCTCGGGCCGGACGGCGAAGTGCTGGTGCGCGGCGCTTCGATTTCGGGCGCCACGTGGTCGGGCGGCGAGCTCAGGCAGCGCGGGGACGAGTGGCTGGCGACGGGCGATCTTGCCGAGGAACAGGCCGGAGGCGAGCTCAAATTCCTGGGCCGCAAGAGCGAGACGATCGTGACCGGAACCGGTGTCAACGTCCATCCTGAAGACCTGGAAGCAGCGGTAGAACAGGAGCCGGGAGTCGCGGCTTGTGCCGTGGTACCGGTGGAGACGCCGCGCGGCCCGGAGCCGTGTGCGGTGCTGGCCATCCGTGGAGCGGGGGCGCAGGCCGACGTTGCCATAGAGCATGCAAACGCCAGACTGGCAGAGTTTCAAAAGATCCGGCGATGGGTGGTCTGGCCGGAGCCGGATCTGCCGCGGACCTCGACCGGCAAAGTGCGACGAAAGGCTGTCGCCGAGTGGCTCAGCACGCAGCAGCGGAACGGAGCCGGCGCGGCCGCCGGCAACGCAGTGCGCACCGGCGCGGCGAAAAGTGACGATTGGCTCTTGAATCTCATCGCACACATCACCGGCGAAGCGCCGCCCGGCGGCGGCGATGAGCTGCGTCTTAGTGAAGAACTGCATCTCGACAGCCTGGGGCTCGTGCAGTTGCATGCCGCGATCGAACAACGGCTGGGTACCGCTCCGGAAGAAGGCGCGCTGGATCAGGCGCAAACTCTGGGCGAATTGCGCAAGGTACTGGGCGGGCGGACGAGCGCAGAAACTAAGACGCCTTCATCGCCTGCATCCACGTCGCCGGATGCAGCCGGGACCACGCGGGGAGATCTAGGCCCTTCAGAGCCGCAGCCATCGAGCGCCGCACTTCGCGGCGAAGATCTCCATGCACCCGGCGACTCCGAGCGCGATTCCGCTCATGCAGGGACGATCCAGCCAGCAGAGGAGCAGCGCGGAAAGAACATCTATCCACATTGGCCTTGGTGGATGCCGGTGCGCTGGATACGGAACGCGTTTACCGAAGCCGCGATGCGGCCACTGGTGTGGCTGTTGGCCAAGCCCAGGGTGGTCGCGCCGAAACCGTTATCTGCCACTGAGCCGATGCTGATCGTCGCCAACCACGTGACCACCTACGACGGACCGCTGCTCGAATATGCTCTCCCGGGCCGCGTGCGGCGGCGTATGGCCGTCGCCATGTCCGGCGAAATGCTCCAAGACTTTCGCCATTTTCGCAATCCCGAGCGCGCCGGGCGATTCTATCCGCCCGGACCGTTGTTTTACTTCCTGGTCACGGCGCTCTTCAATGTCTTTCCGCTGCCCCGGATGCGCGACTTCCAGCGCAGCTTTGAGCATGCCGGAGAAGCGCTCGACCATGGCATGAATGTCATGATCTTTCCCGAAGGCACGCGCTCGGAGGGCAAACTGGCGCGGTTCCGTCCGGGAATCGGCCTGTTGGTGAAACAAGCCGATGCGCCTGTGCTTCCCATGGCGATTCGCGGCCTGGGCGAGCTCAAGGCGCGGCAGAGGCGATGGTTTCGCTCGGGAACTATCGAGGTGCGCGTGGGCGAACCGATTCGCTTTGCGCCGGAGGAGACCGAGCCGGCGATCACGGCGCGGTTGCATGAGGAAGTGGAGAAGCTGTTCGAGGCTAGAGATTATTGATTCCTGCGCAAGAAATGTCCGAAAGGCGAAAGGACGTGAACCGCAGATCCTTCGGCTTCGTCGGTCCGACTCGGCGGACGGACTCCGCTCAGCATGACAGGCTGCTGTTTTTTGGGAATTTCCATGGGCCACCTTGATGCGCCGGATTTTCACCACTCAGTCTGGCATAGCAAAATAAAGAGAGACAATGCGATGAGCGAACGATCCTCAATCGATCCAGGCCTTGCGGCTCTCTTGCAGGCAGCGCGCGAAGTGGCGCGCAACTCCTACGCGCCGTATTCGCGCTTTCGCGTGGGCGCGGCGCTCAAGCTCTCGAATGGTGAAATCGCGACGGGAACCAACGTGGAGAACTCGAGCTACGGCCTGACGATCTGCGCCGAGCGTTCGGCCGTAGTGCGCGCCGTGGCGCAGTTCGGCCCTGGCATGCGCATCGAAGCCGTCGCCGTCGCCAACCTGAACAACTCGGCCAGTCCTCCCTGCGGCGCCTGCCGCCAGGTGCTGGCGGAGTTTATCGCGCCCGATGCGCCGGTCATCTTCCCGGCGGCCGACGGAGTCAGGACCATGGCGTTTCGCGACCTGCTGCCGCTGGCGTTTGAGATGAAGGCCAAATAGGCCTCTAGGGTTTCAGGGCATCCAGCATTTTCTTCGCGATCCTGCGAATCTCTTCGTGATGTCACCTGTGATATCATCCGAATGTGCGGATTGTGCTCGACACTTCGGCGTTGATCAGCGCAATCCGTTCACAGAGCGGCGCTTCCGCCGAAGTATTGCGCTACGTGATTCTCGGAAAACTGACGTTGCTTCTGGATTACAAACTCGTCTCCGAATATCGGGAGGTGGTTTTTCGTCCCTCGCATTTCGCAAGATCGGGAAAAACCCGGAATGAACTGGAGGCTCTCGTCGATCTGTTGGAGGACATCGCCGATCCCGTCTTTGTAGCATTCAAGCATAGGCCACTATCATCGGATGCCGATGACGACATGGTGCTTGACGTGGCAATCAATGGAGCCGCGGACGCAATCGTGACAAACAATGTCCGGGATTTCAAGCCCGCCGCCAGGCTGTTCGACATTCGCGTACTCACGCCAAGAGACTTCTTGATCGCCGTCAGGAAAGGACAATCCGGTCATGCCTTTAAGTGAAAAGAAAGTCGCTTTGAGCAAATTTCCACTTCGTCTCATGCCCTATGTGAGAAAGGGTGCTGTGGAGTTCTCTGAGCGCCAGGGCGTCTCGTTGAATCAGTTCATCAACGTCGCCGTCGCGGAAAAACTTGCGCACCTCGAGCATGAGGAGTGGGTTGCATCCCGTTCAAAACCAACCAAGGCGCGCATTTCGCGCGCGCTGGCAGTTCTCGACAAGCCCACGAGAAATGCGCCGGACCCGGATGACCGGATGCCGCCAGGGTATCGCTCCTTCCGGCGAACCAATGAAAATAAGCTTCTCAAAGGCCGCAAATAAACTCCACCGGGAATCGTCCCGGACCGTTAGACCTTGGAGGCTCGCAAACTTGTCTTCGGCCACATGCGCTCTGCTTCACACCATCGACCTCATTCGTAA
>JASHTH010000440.1 GCA_030040655.1 Acidobacteriaceae bacterium
CATGTGTGGGATCGCCGGCGGTGAAGGCAAGCTGCTGGCCGGCGCCTGCGTACTCCGAGCTCACGGGCACGCCATTCAATGTTCCGTCTGGCCAGCGGTAAGCGGTTGTAAGCGCACCGTCGCGAAAGTCGTCCACCTCGCTGTGCACGCCATGCGCCACCACCACCCACACATCTCCGCGCACATCGCCGCCAAGCTGAACTGCGGTACCGTCGAGGTTTGGGGTTCGATCCTGGGCCGTTCCGCCGGCCGCGGGAACGGTCCAGACGTGATCCGGAGTGAGCACGTGATTCCTGGTCGAAAGAAACGCAATGTCGCGTCCGCCGTTGGCCCACGCAATTCCGTTCACCGCGTTGGCAATTTCCGTCACATGCCGGACGCCCGACGCGCTGCACACATCGATCGACGTGTTCATTTCATGATGGCCGATGCGCGGCAATTGGGACAGCACTGCCAGCGATGAGCTGTCGGCGCTCCAAACCGCCGCGCGATCGCTGCCGCCAACCGTCTCCGCTCCTGAAACATACTTCAGGCCGGGGCACCACCACGCACCGCCGGTGCCATCGGCGTTCACCACGTACAGGCTTGTCTCGTCCGGCTCCTGCACGTGCCGAACCTCGTCGAGCGGATCGGGCGGACGCGGGTCCGCTCCCAGCACGAATCGCCGGCCATCAGGCGATGGGCTGGCCGACCGAATCCCCCGCGGCAGCACCACCACCACGCTGGGCGCAGCCGCAGTCTTGCCGTCTTTCAAGGCGAAGACGGCGAACTGGGGATGATGATTCACCTCCCATGCGCCGTACAGGCTCTTCCCATCCTGGGTGAACCCCATCGGCTTGAATTCATCGGGCAGTTCCAGCTTGGCATTGTGGCTGCCGTCGGGGGCGATGATCCACCATTCGGTATGCGTGGGTCCCTTTTCCGCGCCATAACTCACGCCGTAAAGGATCGTTCCGTCGTTGGAAACAGCGGCGGCACCCGCCTCGTGCAGCTTGGCCCAGTCCATCGGCGTGAAAGCGTGCCTGCCTCCGCCTGCCTGTGCGATTGCCATGCCCGCTGCCAAGACGAGCATCCCAATCCCAACGTGCCTTGCGAGTCTTGCCATGTCCATTCCTTGTCGATTCCCCCGGGATGCTGGTTGTCAGAAATTGTAGCTGGGCAGCGGCCATCTTCTTCGCGGCGGAGAGGAGATTTGCACAAAATGATTGGACAGAGTTTCTTCGCGGGTGAACGGCAGCGGCGCGACAATCAGGCGCATCAGGAACCCTTCATCTCGATCGCCCCAAGCACCGCATCAACCACTTCTTCCGGCGAAAGCGCATCCGCGATAATCGACACGTGCGCCGAGCGGTAGAGCGGCAAGCGGCGGCGATAGCGGGCTTCGAGGTTGGCGCGATCGGCGAGCACCGGCCGCGTGCCTTCTGTACCGGCGCAGCGGGCCAGCGTGGTGGCGAGTTGGACCTCGAGATGGACGACGAACGTGCCTTCGAGCGCCAGAAGCATCGAGCGCGTATGGGAGTTTTCGATGGCGCCGCCGCCAAGGGCAAGAACCAGCCCATCGCCTGTGACCAGGCGGGCGATCGTTTCCTGCTCGCGCCTGCGGAATTCGGCTTCGCCTCGGCGGGCGAAGAAATCGGCGATCGTCGAGCCGGCTTCAGCTTCGATGACGTCGTCGACATCGATGAACCGCCACCCGAGGCGCGCGGCCACCAGCGGGCCGACGGTGGTTTTGCCCGAGCCCATGAAGCCGGTAAGGACGATACGGCGGGGCGGTTCATGCCGCCTGCTACCCGTTGCCGATCCTGGTTTCGGGAAAGGGACTCGGTCTTTCACGTGCATTCAGGCGCTGCCGGTGGACGCCCCCGCTGATTTCATGGCCGGTTCTGCTGCGTCCGTCCGGCTATCGGAAGATTGCTCTTCCTTTATAATCGCCGACTCAATTTGATTCCACAGGTCGTCAGGCGGCTCCACGGTGGGAAAGAGCTGGCGGGCGGCCTCAGCGATGGTTTCCAGCTCAGCCAGCAGTTCGCGGCAAAGCTCGCAGCTCAACATGTGCGGATGGCGATTGATGTCCACTCCGGAGCCGATCAGCTCGGGCAACAGGGCCTGAAATTGTTCGCAACTCAATACGGTGTCGCGAGGATCGGTCATCTGCGGTCCTCCTGCCGGGGATGAGTGCGCAGGGCGTCGCGCAACTTGAGTCGAGCCTTGTGCAACTGGGACTTGCTGTTGCCGATCGAGCAGTCGAGCATGGCGGCGATTTCATTATGCTCGTAACCTTCGATGTCGTGCAGCACAAAGATCAGCCGATAGCCCGCCGGAAGATCGTCGATGGCGCGCTGCAGCACAAGCCGGTCAATGGAGCCGGCCAGGGCAAGGTCGGGAGCGCCGAAGCTGCGGCCGGGGCCTTCGTCCGGAGCCGGATCCATGGCCTCGTCGAGCGAGATGAGCGAAAGACCCTTCCGGCGCAGATGCATGAGCACGACGTTGATGGCCAGGCGATGCAACCAGGTGGAAAAGGCCGAGTCGCCGCGGAAGGTGGAGATTTTGCGGTGCAACTGCAGAAAGGCCTCCTGCGTGAGGTCCTCGGCTTCGGCCACGTTGCCGACCATGCGCAGGCAAAGGGAGTAAATACGCCTCTTGTGAAGGGCATAGAGTTGGGCAAAGGCGTGATGATCGCCGGCCTGGGCGAAGGCCAGCACGTCGGTTTCGCCGCCATTGCCCGGGGAGGAATGGGAGATGGTGGCGCCGGGCGCAGGCGGTACGGCAGCCAATTGCGGAGGTTCTTCCGCCACGGTGGTTGAGACAGGTTCCCGTTGTTGTGCCGGAGATGGGGAGTGAGGCATGCGCTTCCTTTGCGGAGCGTTCCCTTACACCTGGCCTGTGCGCCGAGGACTTCAGTCGTTAGTATAAGGGATGCTATGAGCTCCATGGGACCTGGGCTGCGTGCCATGGCGTCACAGCGGTTGGATGCGGGTCGATCTTGGGGTGTTGTGCGACGGGGGTGGCCTTCCCGTGTTTCTACCTGGAGATGGTCTTGAGGATCAAGCCGGCAACGAAAGACGGCGCTGGGCGCGCCATGTTGGCGGTAACCGTCCTGTCGTTCTGGGTTCTCAGCGGCTCGACCGGCTGGTGCCAGGCTGCAGACGGCGCCGGCAGGGCGGCCACGCCGCCGCAAAACGTATCGCATGCCAGCGCGCCCTCGCTCTCGGCCTGGCAAGGACTTTCGGTTCGGAGCATTCGGTTCGAGGACGTTCCTGAGCGCAGGCTGGCGCCCCTGCCGGAACGTCTCGCCCTTACGGTGGGGGCCACGCTTACCGAGGACAAAGTGAAAGAAAGCCTGCGCCAACTCTATGCAACCGGTCTCTTCGACGGCGTGCGAGTGGAGGCGACGCGACAGGGCCAGGGCGTGGATATTGTTTTTCGCGGCACGCCGAGAATGTTCATCGGCCGCGTGACCGTCGACGGGGCCAAGGGCGCGACCGTCAATACGCAACTGGAGCGAGCTTGCCAGCTCGACGCGGGGACGCGCTTCACGCCGGCCAAGATGAATCGCGCGCTCGAGCAGATGCGTCGGACCCTGGTGGAGAACGGCTATTACGAGTCCAGGATCAGCGACGAAATGGTCCGGCATCCCGAAGACCAGTTGGTGGATGTCGCATTTCATGTGGTCTCGGGTCCGCAGGCCCGTGTGGGCTCCGTGGAGGTGTCGGGCGATCCGGGACTAACCGCAGCCGAGTTCCGGCGCTATGGTCGCCTGCGGTACGGCGCGCGCGTCGATCGCGACTCCGGCAATCGGGCCATCGAAGGCGTGCTGCGGCACTACCAGAAGCAGGATCGCCTGGAGGCGGAGATCAAGCTGGATTCGCAACAATACACTGCGCCCAACCGGAAGGAGAACTTTCAATTCACCGCCAACCGCGGGCCGGCGGTGAAGGTGCTGGTCGAAGGAGTGAAGCTGCCCGAGGATCGCGTGAGGCGGCTGATTCCGGTGTTTCAGGAAGGCAGCGTGGACGAGGATCTTCTCAATGAGGGCAACCGCCGGCTGCGCGACTATTACCAGCGGCTAGGGTACTTCGACGTCAAGGTCGATCACCGCGAGCAGACGTCCACCGCAGATCGGGTCGAGATCGTCTACGACGTGCAGCCCGGGCTGCGGCGGCGCGTGGCCAGAGTTTCCTTACAGGGGAACCATTATTTCGATGCGGCAACGCTCGGAGATCTGTTGAGCGTTCATGCCGCCAATTCGTCGAACCGGCACGGAGACTATAGCCAGGCGTTGGTGGCGGCCGACGTGAGCGCGCTCGAGGCGGTTTACAAAAACAACGGTTTTTCCCAGGTGAAAGTGACATCCCAGGTGGAAGCGGGAGAGCCGGGCGACGTGGGCAACGATCTGCCCGGCTCACTGGCGCCCCTTACAGTGACCTACCACATCGAAGAGGGACCGCAGCAGCGCGTGGGCGCGGTCAACATCGAGGGCGCTGAGCACGTGCCGGCCAGCGCGCTACGGCCCCTGATGAACACCGTGGCGGGGCAGTTGCTTTCGCCGCAGAACCTGGCCGGCGACCGCGACGCCCTGCTCACCGAGTTCCTCAGCCGTGGCTTCGACCAGGCGAAGGTCGAAGTAGCGTCGCAGCCCGAAGCCGATGACCGCAACAAGGTCGATGTGACCTTTCGCGTCACCGAAGGGCAGCAGATCTTCGTGCGCAAGGTGCTGTTTACCGGCCTGCACTTCACGCGTCCGGACACGGTTGCAAGGGCAATTACCGTTCGTGCCGGCGACCCACTCAACCAGCAGGCGCTGCTGCAAACGCAACGCAACCTTTACGAGTATGCGCTCTTCAACGAAATCGACACGGCGGTCGAAAATTCCGCCGGCGCTCAGGCCGAGAAGACGGTCTTGATCCAAGCCACCGAGGCGCGGCGATGGGTGTTTACCTACGGCCTTGGCTTCGAAGCGCAGACCGGGCAGCCGGTGAGCAACTGCGCCGGCATCATCTCGGCCGGAGTGAAGTGCAATCCGGAGGGCAAAACGGGCGTGAGCCCGCGAGTGCTCGGCAATCTGACGCGCAACAACCTCTTCGGCCGGGAGCAGTCGCTGAGCCTGCAGGGCACCTACGGACTGCTGGAGCAAAATATCAATCTGCAGTTTCAGAATCCGCACTTCAACGGCGACCGCGATTTCGGTCTCACCTTCACCGGAGGTTACGCCAACAGCCAGGACGTGACCACCTACGTGGCCTCGAAGCTCGAAGGCGGCATCCGCTGGACGGAGCACTTTTCCAAGGCTAACAGCGGACCTTCCAGGGCCAACACCCTGATCTACGAGTTCGACTTCCGTCGCGTGAAAGTGGCGGCCAGCAGCCTGCAGGTCTTTCCCGATGAAATCCCGCTGTTGTCGACCGCGGTGCGCGTCGCCGGCCCCGGCCTGACGTGGCTTCGCGATACGCGCGATTCGCCGATGGATTCGCACCGCGGCACGTACACCAGCTTTCAGGAGTTTCTTTCCCAGGAGAAGTTCGGAGCCCAGGCCGAGTTCAATCGCGTGGATATGTCCAATTCGAGCTATTACGGATTCGATCGGCAACGATGGGTGCTGGCGCGGAACACGCGTTACGCGCAGGAACGCGCTTTCGGCGACGGCGACCAGGAGCTGATTCCGCTTCCCGAGCGGCTTTATGCCGGCGGTCCGGTCAGCCTGCGCGGTTTCTCCATCAACGCCGCTGGCCCGCGCGACCCGCTCACTGGCTTCCCCATCGGCGGCGCCGGCGCGCTGATCAATTCGACGGAGCTGCGCATGCCGCCGCCGAACCTGCCGGGGTTCGGCAACACGTTGAGCTTCGTGCTCTTTCACGATATGGGCAATATCTTCCGCGACGCGTCGGAGGTGTGGCCGAGCGCGATTCGGATTCATCAGCCAGACCGCGAAGCGTGCATGACGCCGGCCCCGGTGGGAACGACATCTCCCGTGGGCACAGACACCTCGACGGGACCCCACGGCCTTTGCAGTTTCGACTACTTTTCCCATGCGCCCGGGATGGGACTGCGCTACCACACGCCGGTCGGCCCCATCCGTCTGGATTTCAGCTACAACCTCAACCCGCCGATCTTTCCTGTGACCTACAACTATTCCGAACCCACCGAACCGCCGCATGTCGGCGAAGCCAGCCACTTCAACTTTTTTTTCAGCCTGGGGCAGACGTTTTGATGACCTTCGAACGACAGATCGGGGCTTCGGCCAACTCCCGCGAATTCGAATCGTGGAGGGTACGGGCTCTAGCCCGTACGTTGAGCTGCCTCATTTTTGGCGGGGCCTTAGCTGCTGCGAAACAATCGCCTGTTTCCGGGGAGTTTGAAGGGGCTCTATTTCAGCCGTATCCGGAGTGGGCCTGCGGCCGGCGAAAGCATGCGAAAGACGCTCTCGTCGGCACGGTCCATCCCGGGGGTGCCTCACCCTTTTCGCCGGTTCTTGGCGAAAGGGTGAGACCGCAACTTCGACCCCGTCGCGCGGGCGCTTCGGCGCCTGCCTCGTTCGTATGGCAAGGATATTTACTGCGCCTTCTCGCTTTCGTCATTTTGTCCTGCGTGCTTCCGGCTTACGCCCCGGCCCAGTCCGCTCCGGAGCAGGGCGTGGTTCTCGACAGCGTCGTGGCGGTCGTGAACAACCATGCCATCCTGTCCAGCGATGTCGACGACGAGATTCGGTTGTCGGCGCTGGAGAGCCATGGCGGGGCCGGAACCACGAGCCGTGCGCGTGCGCTCGACGAGCTGATCAGCCGCGTTCTCATTGCCCAGCAGATGCGCAGGGAAGAAATCGCGGCGGCAACTCCCACGCATGCCGAAGTGCAGGCGCGCCTCAGCGAGATTCGCAAAGAGCTGCCGGAGTGCGTGCGCGACAACTGCGGAACTCAGAAGGGATGGGAAGCCTTCCTAGCCGCGCACGGCCTGACCGACGCGCGGGTGGAAAGCTACCTGCGGGACCGCATGGAGATCTTGCGCTTCATCGAGCAGCGGTTCCGCCAGGGCATTCGCGTC
>JASHTH010000441.1 GCA_030040655.1 Acidobacteriaceae bacterium
AGGCCGTGGCTACACGGTCGAAAAAGTTCTGCTCGAAACCCTGCCCGGCTTCTATCTCGGCGGCAATCTCTATCGACCCGTTGACAACCGCGACAAGCATCCCGCCATCCTCAACCCGCACGGCCACTGGCAATACGGCCGGCTTGAAAACGAGCAAGTCGACTCCAGTCCCGCGCTCGGCATCAGCCTTGCGCGCCAGGGCTACGTCGTCTTCGCGTATGACATGGTGGGCTACACCGACACCATCCAGGTGCCGCACCGCTTCGGCAGCTCCGCGATGCGCCTCTGGTCCTTCGGTCCGCTCGGCCTGCAGCTCTGGGACTCGATCCGCGCCCTCGACTTTCTCGCCTCGCTGCCCGATGTGGACGCATCGCGCCTCGGCATCACCGGCGCTTCCGGCGGCGGCACGCAGACCTTTCTCCTCACCGCCGTCGATGACCGCATCCAGTTCGCCGCGCCGGTCAACATGGTCTCGGCCATCATGCAGGGCGGCGACCTGTGCGAGAACGCGCCCGGCCTGCGCCGGAACACAAGCAACGTCGAGATCGCCGCGCTCTTCGCGCCCAAGCCGATGCTCCTCGTTTCCGCCACGGGCGACTGGACGCACAACGTTCCCAAAGACGAGTTCCCGGCGATCCAGCGCATCTACGCGCTCTACGGCAAAGCCGACCAGGTCGAGGTTGTCCAATTCCACGCCGAGCACAACTTCAACCGCCAAAGCCGCGAGGCTGTCTACCAGTTCTTCGCCAAGCACAATCCCGGCTTGAGCGATCCGCGCGAGCTCATCGAGCACAACATCGACGTTCCCATGGTTCAAGAGTTGGAAGTACTCTCCAATCGTAGGCTGCCCGCCGGCGCGCTCGACCTCGATGGCGTCTTCCAACTGTGGAAGAGCCGCGCACAAGTACAGAACCGGCAAACCGAGGACCGCGCCTTTGTTCGCGAGCGCCTTCGCCAGACCCTCGCCGTCGAACTCCCAGACTCGGACGATGTCGTGGCCGATCGCAACGGCAGATCGATCGTCCTCAGCCGCGTCTCGCGCGGAGATCGCATACCCGGCGTCTGCATTGACGGCCGCGGCGCTCCCGCCATCGTCCTTGATCCCAGCGGCTCGGCGGCTGCGCTGGAATCCGCAACAGTTAAAAGCCTGCGCACCGAAGGTCGGCCGATCCTGATGATCGACGCGTTCCAAACCGGCGCTGCCAAAGCGTCGCGCCCCGGCGATCCGGCCGTTATGCCGATACCCTATATGCCCGTGGGTATGGAGGAAGAGGATAGGGCCGACGCGATTGCCGGCTATCCGCGCTTCTTCACCTTCAATGTCTCGGTCGACGCCGCCCGCGTACAGGATGTCGTTACTGCCATTGCCTACGCGCGAAAATCCAATCCGAACGTCGATCTCTATGCGACGGGCGATGCCGCGCTCTGGGCTACGTTTGCCGTAGCGGCCGGCGACCTGCCGGTAACCCTTCATCTCGAAAACGTTCCGGCACTCGCGGCTGATGCCGACTACGTGCATCGCTTCAACGTGTCGGGGATCCTTCGTGCGGGCGGGCTCCCGTTGGCCAAAGAGCTGATCGGATCCGCGGCAGCAGGGAAGTGAAAAGCAGCCGGATCTGATCTGGCCGCTGGTGACTGGCTGGCGCAGGCGGGCGCACGCGCTGGAATCTCGAAGGTTCTCAGGCGTGCTTGCCCTTCCATTCCTCGTACGGCCCCTGAAAGTCTTCAATGCCATCGGACGTGAAGTGCCACAACCGCGTGGCGACTTCGTCGATCAGGTCGTGGTCGTGCGTAACCAACAGTACAGTGCCTTCGTAACGCTGCAAGGCGATGTTCAGCGCGTTGATCGCCTCGAGATCCAGATGGTTGGTCGGCTCGTCGAGGATGAGGATGTTCGGCTTGGTCAGAATGAGCTTGCAGAAGGCCAGCCGCGCCTGCTCGCCGCCCGAAAGCGCCTCTGTGGGCTTGGCGCCTTCTTCGCCGCTGAAAAGCATCTGCCCCAAAATGCCGCGAATGTCTTCGATGTGGGCGGCTGGGTTCCATTGGTGCAGCCACTCGGCGACAGTGAGTCCATGCTCGATCGTCGATCCCACGTCCTGCGGGAAGTAGCCGACCTGCGCTTCGTGTCCCCAGAAGACCGAGCCCGAGTCGAGGGTGAAGCCAGAGTCAGCGAGTCCAGGGTAGTTCTGTAGCAAGCACTTGAGCAGCGTGGTCTTTCCCGCGCCGTTGCGGCCCATCAGGCAAATCTTTTCGCCGCGCAATACGTTGGCTGTAAACCCATCGATCACTTTGTGCTCGCCGTAGATCTTCATCAAATGCTTGAACTCGAGCACGTGCTTGCCGCTGGGCCGCAACTGATCGAAGCGAATATACGGCCGCTGGATGTTGGACCGCGCCAACTCGTTGGTTTGCAGCCGCTCCACCTCCTTGCGGCGGCTTGTCACCTGGCTGGAGCGCGTGCCGGCAGAAAAGCGCGCGATGAATTCGTTGAGCTGTGCAATCTTCTTTTCGCGCTGCGCGTTCTCGGCCTCCAGGCGCGAGCGAATCTGCGTCTTGGCCAGCACCATGTCGTCGTAGCCGCCGGTATACGTGATGATCGTCTGGTAATCGATGTCGGCGGTGTGCGTGGTCACGCTGTTGAGAAAGTGCCGGTCGTGCGAGATGGCAAGCAGCGTGCCATCGTAGCCCAGCAGAAAATCCTGCAGCCAGTGGATCGAATCGAGGTCGAGATAGTTCGTCGGCTCGTCGAGCATCAGCGCTTCCGGCTTGCCGAAGAGCGCCTGCGCCAGCAACACGCGCACCTTCTGCCCGCCCTGCAGCTCGCCCATCTTGCGTTCGTGCAGCTCGTCGGGGATATCCAGCCCCTGCAGCAGCACCGCCGCGTCGCTCTCAGCCGTGTAGCCGTCCTCGTCGCCGATGACGCCTTCGAGCTCGCCCAGACGCATGCCGTCCTCGTCGCTCATCTCGGACTTCCCATACAGCCGATCTCGTTCTTCAAGCGCGGCCCACAGCGGCTTGTTGCCCATGATTACGGTGTCGATAACGCGATAGGCGTCGAAAGCGAACTGATCCTGGCGCAGCACACCCATTTTGCGCGGGCGCACGACCGTGCCCTTCTGCGCGTCCAGCTCGCCGGTCAGAATCTTCATGAAGGTGGACTTGCCCGCGCCGTTCGGTCCGGTCAATCCGTAGCGCCGGCCCGAGGTAAACGTGGTGGTCACGTCCTCGAAGAGCACCTTCGAGCCGTAGCGCATGGTGACGTTGTTGACACTGATCATTCTGCTGGATGTTCCTGCCGCTTTTGGCCCGCAGTGCTGCATCGGCTGCGTGGGCCATCAATCTCTGGGTTGAACCTTGGATGCAGGCCGCGCTGGCGCATGCAGCCCTCGAGGATTGCAACTTGTCGCAATTCCAGTTTCTCACAGGCAATCGCCGACAGAGGATCGGCGTTGTCCCGTCCTCACGCCGTCGGCACAAGCTGGCTGCCTTCCGATGCGGATGTCTGTAACAGCTCGCGCTCGCGATCGATCGCCTGGAACATCGATTCGTTGTCGGCAAATCCGTAGGGACTCGCCGGAACCGGCTCGCGCGCTCGCTGTTCGGCGCGAGTCAGCAGTTCGAGATCGGGCTTGGTCACTACGCGCAGGCCCCGGGCTTCCAGCCGCGCCTGAACCTCGTCCGCGCCCATCGTGCATCTGTCCGGCAAGCTCTTGAGAAACTCGATCGCCTTGTTCGCTCCCACTTCGCCGTCGTGTCGCGCAATGCCGACCAACCCCGTGCTCGCCAGCCGCGCCCATCCGGCCACAAAGCGCCCCTCGACCGCGCGCTCTGCGGTTGGATCCCAAACCTGGTAGGAAGGCTCCTTCGTCGATTCCGGGTTCGGTTTTGTTGCGTACCCGTCTTTTCCCATCGGCAACCCGATCCGTGCATCGTGCTTGTCGCCGATGGCGAAAATGAGCGTGTCGATCGCGATCGTGGTGCGAACGCCGGTGTCCTTGGCCGCCGTCGAGCCGTCGGGACGCAGTACCAGTTCGTTCTCGGCGACCTGCAGCCCACCGATGCGGCCGTCGTTACCGGGCAAGACCGCCAATGGTGAAGAAAGAAACCGGAATGACAGCCGTGGAGGAACGGACGTGAAGGCCGGGTCCTTCAGCCGGCGGAAGTGCTGCTCGAACACTGTGTCCGGCGAAGCATCCTGGCCCACGCTCGCGCATCGCTCGCGCACGCGATCCAACTCGGCGATCAGTTGCGCACGCGATATGTGACGATCGACGTACTCGATCTCCTTCTTATCGAATTTGATCTCCGACGGGCCTCTGCGCGCGACGATGATCACGTCTTCGGTCTGCCGTGCCGGATCGTCCAAAAGCAGCCAGCGCGCGATGTCGATGGCCACATTGCCCATGCCGATAACGGCGATGCGCTTGCCGGTGGAAAAGTCCATCGAGGCGTAGGGCGGCAGCTGATTGTAGTGGTAAACGAAGTCCTTTGCCGCGTAGACGCCCATGAGGTCTTCGCCCGGCAACCCGAGCTTCTTGGTGCCTTGTGCGCCGCAGGTGTAGAGGATCGCCGCCGGCCGCATCGCTTCCAGCTCCGCCAGGCTCAGGTCATAGACATCGCCCACTTGCACGTGCCCGAAGTAATGGACGTTGGGCAGCTCCAGCACCTTGGCGAACTGCTTGCGCAGGCCAGACTTCATCTTGTCCTTCATGGGATAAATGCCATATTCGGCAAGTCCGCCGGGCTTGATATCGCGATTAAAAAGAAATACTTCGAATCCTGCCAGAGCGATCTGCCGGGCCGCGAACATGCCTGCCGGCCCGGCACCCACCACGAAAACTCCGTTCATCGGCACCTCGATTCGATTCGACTCAATCCAGCCCCAGTCGTCTGCGGAAAAGTGCGTTGAAACCGCTTTATTTCATCATCTCAAGACGAATATCGGCAATTTGCCGGCTGGCGTCCAATCCGGGAATCGTTTCCTTATGTGTCATAAAGTGAGATCCATGCGGTTCGCCGTGACTATTATCACCGAGGTTGAGCTCCTGGGACCGGTACAAAAGAGGTAGACAGGGAACGGAAGGGCAGAGCAAAATCGCTTCACATTCCCTCTCTCAAGTTAAGGAGGAACCGTGCCCGCATTCACTCCTCCGCCGCTGCCGAGCGACGACAAACGCTGGAAGATCGTAAACGGCACCATGCGCAAAAACGGCTTTGCCCGCCACGCGCTCATCGAGACGCTGCACACCGTCCAGTCCTCGTTCGGCTACCTCGACGACGACTCCATCCGCTTTGTGGCCCAGTCCCTTCGCGTGCCCCTCAGCCAGGCCTACGGAGTGGTGACCTTTTACCACTACTTCAGCCTCAAGCCCCCGGGCAAACATACACTTACGATTTGCGCCGGCACCGCCTGCTATATCAAGGGCAGCGACAAGCTCATCGCCTCGGCCGAAAAGAAGCTCGGCGTCGCCCCGGGCCAGACCACCAAAGACGGCAACATCAGCCTCATGGTGGCCCGCTGCGTGGGCGCCTGCAGCCGCGCTCCGGTCGTGCTCTCCGACGGCGAGGTGAGCGGCGAAGTCACCGTCGACCAGATGTTGGCGCAACTGGAAAGGTGGGCCGTGGAATGACCATCGAAGAGCTGGAACAGATCGCCAAATCCGTCCACGAGGAGAATGCCAAGTACGACTACGAAGTAAATGTGTGCATGGATCTCGCCTGTGCCAGCCAGGGAGCCAACTTGCTGAAGGATGCGCTGGCCAAGGCCGCGGACGCTTCGGGCAAGAAAGTGTTCATACGCCGCACCGGCTGCATGGGTCCCTGCTCTCATGGTCCGCTTGTCCGCGTCGATCCCGCCCAGACGCTCTATCGTCGCGTCAGCGCCAGCGACGGCGAGCGCATCGTCGCGAGCCTCGGCGGGCCTCCGGTTCCGGAGCTGCAGTGCGATCTAAATGAGCACTTCGAAAAACAGGTTCGCGTGGTGCTTGAGAATGCCGGCCACATCGATCCGGAGAAGATCGACGATTACATTTCTCGCGACGGCTACAAGGCTCTGCTCACGGCGCTGGTCGAGATGACCCCCAATGGCGTCATCCATCGCGTGACCGAGAGCGGCCTTCGCGGGCGCGGCGGAGGCGGATATCCCACCGGTCTCAAATGGGGTACCGTCGCCAAGGCGGCCGGTGACGCCAAATACGTGGTCTGCAATGGCGACGAGGGCGACCCCGGCGCCTTCATGGATCGCAGCGTGATGGAAAGCGATCCGCACCGCGTCATCGAGGGCATGGCCATCGCCGCTTACGCCGTGGGCGCGAGCAAGGGCTACATCTATGTACGCGCCGAGTACCCCGTCGCCGTCAGCCGTCTCACCACGGCTATTCGCGACGCGCGCCGCCGCGGCCTGCTCGGCGCCGAGATCGGCGGCACATCCTTCAGCTTCGATGTCGAAATCCGCCTCGGCGCCGGCGCTTTTGTCTGCGGCGAAGAAACCGCGCTCATCGCCTCCATCGAGGGCCGGCGCGGCACGCCCAAGCCGCGACCGCCCTATCCCGCGGCCAGCGGTCTCTGGGGCAAGCCCACGCTCATCAACAATGTCGAAACCTACGCCAACGTCCCGCCCATCGTTCGCAACGGTGGCAAATGGTTCTTCAACATGGGGTCTGAGCGCAGCAAGGGCACCAAGGTCTTCGCGCTCACCGGCAAAATCGCCAACACCGGCCTCGTCGAAGTGCCCATGGGCATCAAGCTCTGGGAGATCATCGATGTCATCGGCGGGGGCGTGCCCGGCGGCCACAAACTCAAGGCCGTGCAAACCGGCGGGCCTTCCGGCGGCTGCATTCCCGCCGAAATGATGGGCCT
>JASHTH010000056.1 GCA_030040655.1 Acidobacteriaceae bacterium
CCAGAAGAGGCCCCGAACACGCCTCGCACCCCGCGAGGCCGCCCCCGAAACTTGCCATCACTCTATAAAGCGGAAAAGAAACGCGAAAACTCTTATGGTGCGAGGAATTTTTTCGTGCAGATCGGGAGGACAATACGTGAATGGGGCGCTACGGGGGCACGTTCCCTTGCGCCGAGTTTCTGCCGGCTGAACAGCCTCCGATAAAGTGCTAGGGCCGGATCACCGCCAACTCGGAGCTTTCATTGGCCGGTACCTGGCCCCGATCCGCCGCTCGGGGCGAAAGTTCCGAGTTGGCAACTGCTCGGGAGTTTCGAGGAACCGCTTCACCAAGCCTCACGCAGGTATCGGCAGTGATGAACGGCGTCATTCGCGGCGCAGCAGCAGGTACCCCGCCGTCGCGAAGAGTGCTCCCAAGACTCGGAAAACCACCGGCGCAAACCAAAACTGCCAGAAATAGTCCAGCTTCGCCGATGAAGGGTTGTCCCTGATGTAACGGACGCGCACCTGTTGGCCAACCTGAAAACCCGGAGGGTTCGTAGCAGCACCGGACGTGACTGTGTAGGCGCGTCCATCATCCCCGCTAAACGCAAACCAGGGTGCGTAGTTCATGGTGTTTTGTTCTCGATCCTCGACGGGAATCAGTTCCACAACGGTGCCATGAGCCGGGACGCTGCGGACGAGCCAAAGATACTGGAAGACTATGAACCCGCAGCCCGATTTGTCTTCGTCAATCCAAGTTGGTGGCGGGTCGCGACGCAAGAGATCTTAGAAATATGAGATGAGCCGGCCAAGAGAAGTTTCGAAGGAATGAGTAGGTGAAGCAAGCAGAGCCGTACCGACACCCGATGAATCCAGCAAAATCATGAACCGACACCGCGCCTTCATCGACTTCCGCAGACTGGGATTCCGTCGGCCTCAGCCCCGTTCTTCGTGAGAGATTCCCGGGGCGGGGACGTTGGCGCCGCGGCCTGACCTTTCCCGCCGGATCTGCTTGTTCACATACATTGCGGCATCGGCGGCGCTCAAAAGCAGATCTCGGGTTGTTCCATCTTCCGGATAGAGCGCGATCCCGATGCTGGCCGAGCCATGAACGACATACCCTTCTGCGGCGAACGGCTTGTCAAAGCAGCGGTTCAGACGAAGAGAGATCTCTTCGATCTCGGCGCGGTTGCGCACCTTGGGCACGAGCACAGCAAACTCGTCGCCGCCGATCCGGGCCAGCATGTCGAATCCGCGCAGTTGGCGCTTCATGCGGATCGCCACTTCCTGCAGATACAAATCCCCCACCTGGTGGCCGTAGAGGTCATTCACCTGCTTGAAGTCATTCAGGTCGATATAGATCAATCCCAGGATGCCGGCTTCCTCGCGAGCCCGGTCGATAAGCTGATCCAGATACTTCTCCAGCGAGAATCGGTTATGAATGTCGGTCAGCAGGTCGAATTCGGACCGATGAACGAGATCGGAATAGAGACGCCGGGTTTCAATGGCCAGGCTGGCCAGCGCTGCCACCCTGGCAAGCCTCTTCGACTCGTCGACGCAGGGTTTGCCGCGCGGATCGAACGCGGCATGAATCGTTCCCAGAGGCGGGCCTGAGCGGGCAGGGATCACCTCGTCCACGACGCGAAACGAGTCGAGATTGGGCGGGCGTTTCCCCAGCTGCGCCCCATCCGCGATCTGGCACCAGCACGGCACGTCGTTCAACCTGAACGAGAGGAGTTCAGTGATCTCCTCAAGGATCTCTGCAAGAGGGCGAGATCCGTTGATGTCTTCGAGAATGCGGGCCCGTCTGCGCTCAATCTCGGCGGCTGCGACATTTTCGCGGCGAACCTTGCGCTCCATCACCCAGCCCCTGCTGCCGGCGGCAATCAGCAGCAGGAGCAGGATGCCCACCAGAATAACCAGATTGCGAACACTCAGAAGAGGAGGGCGGGCGACAACCGCGACGTCGTCGAACGTGCGCAGGAGGATGTCAAATGTCACCGGACCGTGGAAAGTGTCGGAGCTATGCAGGATGCAGATGCCTGTAACTCGCACTTTCGATCCCGCCGGCACCTCTTTCATGGGCAACGGCTTGAGATTGCCCAATCCCGCCGGGTGGTTGTAAATGGCGGTGAACAACTGCCCCCCTGCGTCGAGGACATATTCGTCTCTCGCCGCCGACTGCACTTCCGCTACCACATTTCCTTCTGTGGAAACCAGGTCGAAGGCGGAGTGGCCCGACGCCAGATCGGACCACGTCGCCTGCCTCGGCGAGACGCGAGCCGGCGCCAGGCTGTCATGGACTTCGCCCATGGTCAGGTTGAGAAATCCATCATGGACGTCGGGAAATCCGGTTGCGTCTGCGAGGTCGCCGATGCGCAGGGGATTGCGCGTCTGGGTCAGGACCCACAGGCTCTTTGCGCCGGTTTGCAGAACCACCGCCGAGCCGGACTGATAGTAGGTGATCGTTCCCTGCACCCGGATTCTCTGCGTCAGATTCTGCGACCGGTAACCCGCGAGAATATCGTCCATCGGCGTAATCGGAAGCGACCACGGGTCGGTGCTTGCGCGCTTCAGCACCTTGATGTCCCCCAGCGTCGGAATCTCCAGCAGCACTCCGGTCAGCTGCATTTTGTTGTCGAAATTGAGGGGTACCACAGCGGTGACTTCCACTTCAGCGTCCAGCAGGTCCTTCACCGCGCTCTCATCGTCGCCGATCACATAGGCATCCACATATCCACCGGCCATCAACATCCGCATGTTGATCGTGTCTAAGCCGAGATCCTGATCCACCACCATGTCGATGCTCTGGATGACGCCGCGCACCTTCACCAGTTTGCAGAAGGTCTCGGCGCGGATCATCTGATCGAATGTCGCTTCCACCGGCGTTGGAATGGGGCCGTGCCGCAGCAGCGTCACGCTGTCTTCAATGACATCCGGACGGAAGTACACGCTCGTGTGTCCCTTGACAAGTACGCGGTCGCCGCGAACCAGGCTGGCGCCCTTCGTGGCCTGCACATAGATGGCTTCATCCCCATCCTGGACAAACATGTCAACGTCTTTCGCGTTGTAGTAGGTGATCGTGGCCTCGAAGGCGACCGGCAAGGCTTTGCCGGCCTCCGCGTTCGTCAGAGTATGAACCGCGTGCAGCGTGGTTAGGGGGGTGGCCGCGCAGGCAACCGAAGTCCCGCCGAGAACAAACGCGGCAATCAGGGTCAGTCGCTCCACGCGCTGGATCATACGTTCAGGTCATTTCCTTCGCTGCTTTTGGCCCGGGCGCCAGGCTGTTGTTCACATCCTCGGGAAGAACCCACCTGTCCGCAACGGTATTATCGGCACAATTCTTCGTGCCTTTCACCCCGGTTCGAGGTTCATTTTGCAGGAAATCTTAGGGCAGCGTCCCCACCCGCCATTCGAGCTTGATTCTTCTGGAACGCTTGCCCGCCTCTAATCACCAGCGCGCCGCCGCTCCGTCTTAGGACACGTATATGAGAACCTGCTAGGGCCTGTTAACACTACTGGGATGGCGGCGACGGGAGCCAATTTTTCCGAGTTCTAGGAGCGAGGAGTGACGCATACCGGGTGTCTGCTAGCGACGAGCGACAACGAAATCGGGAGAATTGGCCCCGTCCCTCCGGGTTGCGGCGAAAATCAGGCCATACTTTGTTCTCGCCCTCGACCTGGGAGCCGCCAAAGCCTTCAGGCTCGGCCTCGTCTGGCCTGATTTTCGCTCGCAACGCCATCCACCCCAGTAGTGTTAACAGGCCCTAGGACAGTTTCGAGCCGGGCGGCGAATTGAACCTGTGGCTGAACGAACAGCCACGCGCCCGGTTGTACCCGGACTTCGATCTGCGGGACGATCGTAACTCGAGTTAAGGATGGGCTGCCAAATGTGTCCTAATTGCGGCGCGATGGAAGGCCTGATCCGTGCGGCTGGCGGACAGGTCGTCTCTTGCGAAGCTTGTGCTAGGCGTACGGCCGCGAAAGAAGTCCTGAAGGATCTCGATGAGGCGAAGCAAAACATCGAGATCATGAGGACTTTCGCAAGCGAGCTCCATGAGGAGGAAGATGGGCTACACCCTGGAATTCGCAGTCTGGTCGCAGCGGCTGCCCAGCTTCTTCAACTTAGTTACAACAAAGTGCAGGCGCGGTTCAGTTTGCGCCGAATCCC
>JASHTH010000442.1 GCA_030040655.1 Acidobacteriaceae bacterium
GCAGCGTTGGGCGCATCTTCGCCTGCCGAGAAATCGCGCCCCAGGATGGGCGTAACTCCCAGCGTGCGAAAGAAGCCGGCACTTACGCGGGCTCCGTCCGCCGGCCGCAGGCCGTCGGCGGTCTTCTCCATGTAGCCCTCATCCGTATAAACATCGAGCGAACTGAAGACCTTGTTCCCGCGTTTCCAGTCGAGGTAATCGAGATAGGAGAGATGAAACTTGGGGCCGATGGGTATGGCCTCATAGAGCACTTCGAGCCGCGCCGGATCCTTGTAGGGCAACGGTTTGATCAGCGCCGCATCGACAAAAGCGAAGATCGCCACGCTCGAGGCAATACCCAGGGCCAGAATGGAAACCGCCGTGATCGCGAATCCGGGGTTCTTGCGCAGTTGGCGTATGGAGAAGCGAAGATCATGGAATACCGTTTCGAAGCGGAACCCGACCAGCTCGCGGCTGCGCTCGCCAAGCCGGGTCGCATTGCCGAATTGCAGCGCCGCCTCGCGATGCGCCTTGTCGCGAGACATGCCGCTCGCAATCAGTTCCCTTTCCGCCTGTTCGCGATGAAAGGCCATCTCTTCACTGAGCTCGCCGCGAAAACGATCGCGGCCGAAGAGAATTGCAAGCTTGCGAAAGATCGAGGACATGTTGTTTCAATACCTCCGCAGTCCACTCAAGAATTCGGATGGTTGCATGCGCCAGTTCACTCCGCGCGCAGCGAGTTCATGGGATCGGCGTGCGTGGCGCGCCGCGCCGGAATGTAACAGGCGATCAATGCCACCAGAATCACAACAGAAGCCACGCCGAAGAACGTCGCCGGATCGGCGGGACTGACCTCGTAAATCAAGCCCTTGAGCTCGCGCGCGAGCCCCAGCCCGGCGATGATGCCGATCGCCGTCCCAACCACGGCGAGTTGCGCCGACTGGGCCAGAACCAGGCGCAGCACATCGCCGTGCCGGGCGCCCAGCGCCATGCGCAGGCCAAACTCCGCCGTGCGCTGGCTCACCGAGTACGAAATCACGCCGTAGGCGCCGATGCCGGCCAGCACAATGGCCAGCGCCGCAAACAGGCCAACGAGCACAAAGGCAAAACGCGGCGTGGCAACGGCGTTCTCGGCAATCTGGCTCATCACCCGCACGTCAGCCACAGCCAGTGCGGGATCGAGACGATGCACTTCGTTGCGCAGCGCGTCGGCGAGTAATTGCGGGTCGGAACGCGAGCGAATCACAACGTCCATTTCAGGATCGTTCCACCAGTTCTGATACTCGGCCAGCCAGAACGCCGGCTCCGCTCCGGGGCTGTTCGGCTGATCCTTGATGTCGCCCACGACACCGACGACGGTGAGCCAGTCGGAGTCCTTCGGCGTGTCGCTGAAGGTAAGCCGCCGTCCCACCACGTTTTTATCCTTCCAGTAGCGCTCAGCCATCACGCGGTTCACGATGATCGCCTGCGGTTTATCGTGCTTGTCGCTCCCGGTGAAGAATCGGCCGGCGACGAGCGGCGCGCCGAGTGCGGGAAAGTAGCCCGGCGTGGCGAAGTGATAGCGCGCGTGGAACTCCTCGTGTGGCGGGGGCTTTTCGCCCTCGATCGTAAACCCGCCCAGGTTGTCGTCGTATCCGGTCCACGGCAAATCGCTTCCCGCGCCGGCGCTTTGCACGCCGGGCAGTGCATTCAGATCCGTCACCAGCTTTTCGTAGAACTGTGCGACCTGCTGTTCCTTCTGGTATTGCGCGTCGGGCAGCGAAAGGCTGGCCGTCAGCACGTGCTCTTGGTCGAATCCGGGATTGAGATTGAGCTGGTTCAAGAAGCTGCGCAACATGAGGCCGGCGCCGATGAGCAGCACGCAGGCCAGGCTGACTTCTGAAATCACCAGCGCGCCGCGCAGGCGGCTCCGGTGACTGCTGCCCATCGTCGCGCGCCCAGCGCTCTGCAGGCCCTCCTTCGGGTCGATGCGCGCGGCCTGCAGCGCAGGCGCCAGGCCGAAGACCAGTCCCGTCAGGATGCCGATCGCCAGCGTGAAGCCGAACACGGGCAGGCTGACATGAATATCGTTGGCACGGGGAAAATCAGCGGGCAGCAGCGTGACCAGCGCTTTGACTCCGACGAGTGCCAGGCCCAGGCCGATTGCACCGCCAACAAACGAGATCGTCAGGCTCTCGGTGAGCAGTTGGCGCAGGATACGCTGCCGCGGAGCGCCCATCGCCATGCGCACCGCAATCTCGCGCTGCCGGGAAGACGCACGCGCCAGCAGCAAATTGGCCGCGTTAGCGCAGGCGATGAGCAGCACCATGCCCACGGCACCGAGCAATACCAGCAGCATTTGCCGGCTCTTGCCGACAAGTTCGTCGTAAAGCGGGATCACCAGCACCGTCCAGCCCGAATCGCCGTCAGGATGCTCGCGGCCGAGCTGGGTCATGATCGCATTCATCTCGGCGCGCGCCTGCGCGACGCTGACGCCCGGCTTGAGCCGCGCGATGCCCTCGATGTAGTGCGATCCGCGGTTCTTCGGATCGCCCGCAAACGAGAACGGCCACCATACATCGACATCGTCGCCGTAGGCCAACGCGTGATATTCGTTGCCGGGATGCATCGTGCCCGCAGGCATCACGCCGACGATCGTGTACGTCTGCATATCCAGCTTGATTTTGCGGCCGATGACGTTGGGGTCGGCATCGAAGCGTGTGCGCCACAGCCGGTCGCTGATGACCACTTGCAGCCCGTTGCCCGGAATCTCGGCCTGGAAGTCGAACTCCCGTCCCAGCTCCGGTTGTAATCCGAGAACGCGAAAATAACCCGAGGTAATTCGGAACCCGTTCAGCCGCACCGGATCGCCATAGCCGGAAAGCTGCACATCGCCGCGCGTGAATGCGGCCATCGATTCGAACGACCGGTTGCGCGCGCGATAGTCGAGAAAATCGAATGGGTTGATTGGGAATTTGGGATATTCCGCACTGGAAAGAAAAAACCTCGCCAGCCGGTCAGCCTGCGGATAGGGCAGCTTCTTGATCAGCACGCCGTCGATCACGCTGAAGATGGCGCTGTTGGCGCCGATGCTGAGCGCCAGCGTAAGGAGCATGACGACTGTGAACGCGGGACTGTGCCACAGTTGGCGCAATGCGTAGCGAAGATCGCCGAGCACCCCTTCCAATTCGAATCCGACGGCTTCGTGCGTTTTCTCCTGCACCCGCGTCGCATTACCGAACTGGCGCGCGGCCATGGTCCGCGCCAGGTCCGGCGCCATCCCCGCGGCGAGGAACTCCTTCTCCGCCTGCTCGCGATGAAACGCCATCTCCTCGTCGAGCTCGCTGAGGAAGCGCCGTCGCCCGAGGAGAATTGCGAATTTGCGCCATGCCTTTTTCATTGAGTCCATTCCGTAGCCTGTCAAGGGGTGTCACTCCTCGCGCAACGCATTCATCGGGTTGAGAGAAGCGGCGCGGTGAGCGGGGTAGAAACTGGCTGCCATGGCCGCGGCGCCCAGCAGAATCGCGACTCCGGCAAGAGTTGGCGCATCCAGCGCCTTCACGCCAAAGAGCAGATCGCGAATCAACAGCGACGACGCGGCCGAACAGACGATGCCAATCCCAGCTCCAAGCCCGGTCAGTCGCGCGGCTTGACTGAGCACCATCCTGTAGATCGCGCTCCGCTGGGCGCCAACCGCCATGCGAATGCCAATCTCGCGCGTTCGGCTGCTGACCGAATAGGCAATCACGCCGTAGAGTCCCACCATGCCCAGCACCAGGGCGATGGCGGCGAACCCGACGACGAGCCACGTCGAGAACCGGTGCAACAGGGCCGTCGGGGTCAGCTCGATCCGCTGGCTCATCGTGTACTCGTTGTAGACACCCAACCCCGGGTCGATCCGATGCAGCGCGCTCACCAGCGTGGGCAACAGCGCAGCCTCGTCGCCCGAGCTGCGCACCACCAGCGTAAAATCAGAGTCCTGCGACTGCTGGATGGGCACGTACAAGGTGGGCCAGATATCGGCATCGAGCGCGCCTTCACGCACGTCGCCGACCACTCCGACCACCTCGCGCATCGAGTTCGGCGACAAATCGTCGTCGCCAATTTTCTGTCCGATGGGGTTCTCGTTTCCGAAGTATTTGCGCACCAGCGCCTGGTTGATGATGACGACATTGGGACTGTGGCCGTCATCCGCTTCAGTGAACATGCGGCCACGCAGCAGCGGCGCCCGCAACGTGGCCAGATAACCCGCCGTCACATTGCGATGGTTCACCTCGTTGTGCTCGCCGTGAAAGGGCTTGCCGGCAATGCGAATCCAGTCGGTGTTGCAGTTGCAAACAACCGGTGGCATGCTCGCAATACCCGCCGACTGCACGCCCGGCAAAGCCGAGATGTGGCGAACAATCTCGCGATCGAGTGTGCTCAGTTTGGCATCTTGCATCTGGATATTGGCGGGCACTTCCAGGTCGACGGTGGCAAGATGCGATGGATCGAAGCCGACGGGCACATGCAACAGCCGGTAGAAGCTCTGTGCCAGTAGGCCCGCGCCCACAAGCAGCACCACCGCCACGGCCAGTTCCACCACCACGAGGTTTGCGCCCATGCGGTTCCATATGCGGCCTGCCGCCGTACGCCCGTCCTCCGACAGGCCGGCGCGAATCTGACGGAAGGAAAGCCGCAGCACCGGCGTCACTGTCATCAGGGCTGCGGCAAGTAGCGCGACCCCTGCGGCAAAGAGGCCGGTGTGCGAATTCATTCCCACGCTCGCCAGAAACGGCATGCCCGAAGCCATATCCTCCGGGACCACTTTGGTTAGCAGCGACATCATCCAGACGGCCACCAGGCATCCTGCCCCGGAACCGAGAGCCGCGAGGAGTAAGCCCTCAGTTAGGAACTGGCGAACGAGACGTGCCGGCCTGGCTCCCAGCGCGCCGCGCACGGCCACTTCGCGCCTGCGGCTCTCAGAGCGCACCAGCAGAAGACTGGCGACATTCACGCACGCAATCACCAGAAGCAAGGCGGCTCCGCACAGAAGCGTGACCAGCACCGGGCGCACGTTTCCAAGGACGATCTCGGAAAATGGCGCAACGCTCGCACCCTGATCGCGATTCGATTCCGGATATTGCCGCTCCAGTTGTTTCGCAATGGATTCCAAATCGGCCAGTGCCGCCTGCACCGTGACGCCTTCGCGCAGCCTGCCGAAGCCCCACAAGCTGTGGCAACTGCGTCGTTGCTCGCAATGTGTCAGGGTATTCAATGGAGCCCAGAACTCTGCTTGGCCCTGCGGCGCGAATTGGAAATCGCGGGGAAGAACGCCAACGATCGTGTACGCGTCGCCGCTCAATGTCACCACGCGACCGACAATATCGCTGCGCGAGCCGAATCGCTTGACCCAGGTGCCGTAACTCAGCATCACCACGCGCCCGCTTCCGGCGCGGTCCTCTCCGGGAAGAAAATCGCGTCCCAGAAGCGGACGCACTCCCAATGTGCGAAAGAATCCATCCGTGACGCGTACGCCCGGCACGGGCTCCGTTCCGGAAGGAGTGGTCAGCAAATATCCCGTTCCGTTGTAAAGGTCGAGCGCGCTCAGCGAATGGTTTATCCGCTTCCAGTCGAGGTAGTCGGGATAGGATAACGGAGAGCGCGGCCACAGAGTGGCATTCTCATTCACGTCGACAAGGCGGCCGGCATCGGGATAAGGCAGCGGCCGCAGCAGCGCAGCATCCACAAATCCAAAGATGGCCACGCACGTGCCCATGCCGAGCGCCAGAATGAGAATCGCGAGCGCCGTGAAGCCCGGAGACCGGCGAAGCAGGCGCAGGGCGAAGCGCAGGTCCTGGAGCACAGTCTCCAGGCGAAATCCCACCGCTTCGTGTGTGCGTTCGCGCAGGCTGGCTGGATTCCCGAAGCGCCGCATCGCTTCAGAACGGGCTCTGTCCGCCGACATTCCGTCGCCGATCAGTTCCCTTTCCGTCTGTTCGCGATGGAAGGCCATTTCTTCGTCGAGCTCCCCACGAAAACGCTCGCGGTGGAAGAGCAACGCGAGTCTGCGCA
>JASHTH010000057.1 GCA_030040655.1 Acidobacteriaceae bacterium
ATCAGCGAGTTTGTGGCCTCGGGCGATCAAGGCTCCGCGGCGTGCGACGACAATTCGAAGAACGAGACTCCATTTGAAGCCTCAGACGGCCTGGCGGTGAGCGGAATCTCGTCTACGGCTTACGACGTCGCCGTGGGCGGAACGGATTTTCAGTGGTTGGATATCGATGGAAACGACGACCTGAATACGTATTGGAACCCAACCAACAACGCGAGCAACCTTTCGTCAGCGAAGAGTTATATTCCCGAGATTCCGTGGAATAGCACATGCACAAATACGATTGTCGTGGACCTGATCAACGCGGCGAACAGTCTCGATTTTGACGCAGAAGAGTTGTGTAACGCGATCGTTTCCGAGAAAGTGACGAGCGACTACGAGCTGGTCAACGTGGCGGGAGGCACGGGCGGCAAAAGCGCGTGCACTAACCCGAGCGGATCCACGCCCTCGACGTGCTCCGGCGGCTGGAACAAACCTACGAATTGGCAGACCGGTCCGGGCGTGCCCAACGACGGCAAGCGAGATGTACCCGACCTTTCGCTCTTCGCCGCCAATGGAATTCTGGCTACGGCGTACGTGATCTGCGATTCGGCCACCGGACCGTGCGATTTCTCCAACGCCAACGACGCGGAGGCGCAGGGGATCGGGGGCACCTCGGTGGCTTCGCCGGCCATGGCGGGGATTATGGCGCTCGTTGTGCAAAAGGTCGGGAAGCAGGGACTTCCGAACACCAAGTTTTACCAGCTTGCCGCCAAGGACACGCTGAGCAGCTGCAACAGCAACACCGTGGCCGGCAACAACAGTTGCGTCTTTTACGACATCACCACGAACAACAATGCGATGCCGTGCACGGTGGGCGACACCAACTGCACCGCGCTCCACAACGGGGACAAGATCGGCGTGCTGCCGGGCTATAACGCCGGCGCCGGATACGATCTGGCCACCGGGCTGGGGTCGGTGAACGCCTACAACCTGGTGAATGCGTTCGCGGGCGGCAGTTCTTCTTCGGGAAGCGTAACTCTGACTCCCGCCTCGGTGACCTTCCCCGACACCCCGACGGGAACCACGAGCGAAGCGCAAGCGGTGGTGGTCAAAAACACCAGTTCGTCCACGGTGACGATCCACTCGATTTCGATCACGGGGACAGATCCGGGATCGTTTGTCGAGTTGAACACTTGCGGGGCATCGCTGGCGGCGGGCAAAAGCTGCACGGTGTTTGTGGCCTTCAAACCGGCCGCAGCCGCCACGGAGACGGCGAAGCTGAGCGTCTCCGATTCGGCAACCGGATCGCCGCAGGCGGCTACGCTGAGCGGCAAGGGTACGGCCGTGGATTCGGTAACGTTGAGCGCGACCCGATTGGCGTTTGATACCACCGACAAAGGTGCAACCTCAGAAGCGCAGACCATTACGGTTTCCAACGAGGGCGCTTCGACACTGAATATCACGGGCATTACCATCACGGGCAGCGGGGCTTCGTCGTTCACCGAGCTCAACACCTGCGGAGCCACGTTGGCGGCCGACACAAGCTGCGCGATCGACGTGGCGTTCAAGCCGGGGGCAACGGGCGCCCTCTCGGCGACGCTGAACGTAGCCGACAACGGCAGCCACTCTCCGCAGACGGTGGCACTGAGTGGAACCGGCGCGCCATAGGTCGGTTCTCCAATTCCCCTGTGGCGCTTACCAGTGGTGTTAGGTGGCTCGAGGCGGCGAGCCACCTTGGCTCCTGAGGCCGCGTTTCATAGCATCTGCGGAGACGCTCAGCCCCGCATGAAGGGAAGAACCGCGATGAGTTTTGCGGCGAGGCTTTTGTCATGCATCGATCGCGGATTAACAAGGCGATTCGCGAAGCGCAGGAATTTTTCAAGGCGAACGGCTTTGTGCTTCCCCAGTTTGCCGAGTGGCCGCCGGAGGAATGGCGCAGGTTGGGCAGCGAAGCCGACGAATTGCGCGAGCAGAGGTTGGGCTGGGATGTAACCGACTTCAACTCAGGACGATTCGAAAAGGTTGGCTTGACGCTTTTCACGCTCCGCAATGGCTCGCTCGACGGCGCGAAGAGCTACGCCGAGAAGATCATGTTCGTGCGCCGTAACCAGGTCACGCCGCTGCATTACCACGCGCACAAGACCGAGGACATCATCCATCGCGGCGGCAAAGAAACTGGCCGGCTCGCCGTGCAGCTTTACAACTCATCCCCGCAACACACGCTGGCGCAAACCCCGGTTTCCGTCATCTGCGACGGCATCCGCTGCGAGGCCGCCGCCGGCGGCACAGTGATTCTCGGATCAGGCGAGTCGATCACGCTGACGCCGTTCCTTTGGCACACCTTTTACGCCGTCGACGGCGACGCGCTGATCGGCGAAGTTTCCTCGCTCAATGACGACGTGCACGACAACTTCTTCCTCGACCCGCTGCCGCGCTATCCCGATATCGTCGAAGACGAGCCGCCGCTGCGGCTGCTGTGCCATGAATATCGGAATTAACTTCGATTAAGTGCTGAGGTTCGACACATAAACTCCTGCCCTCTTGCGGAGCGAAGCGGCAATGCGCTCTTCCCTTGGGGCGGTCGCGCACCGTTGGGGCAAATAGAATAGCGCCGCAAGGATGGGGCACCCGATTCGGTCGAGTTCAGTCGAGGGTTTTCGCGTTCCCAACCCTCGCGCAAAAAGCCCTGCGCAAGGGCAGGCAGCCGGCTTCGTTGACGGGTGTTTCCCTACAGGGGGTAGCGTTCCAGCTGAATGCAATGACGCGCCACAGTGCGGCTAAGGTTTATGGCGTCGGCCGGCGTGAACTTGGCCAAGCGGCGCAGGATGGCCAGATGCGTGCGCCGCAAGTCGCCTTCAGCGCAGGCTGCCAGAATACGTCGCGCAGCCTGCTCGGCGCGCGAGATTGTCTCGTCGGCCAGCAATCCCGTCATGCCGGCCGAAGCGGAGACGGGTGGAGACGAGTGTTTGCCGGAGGCCGCGAGCTTGCGCGCGCGCAGCAGCGCCGATTCGAGCGCGTAGACATCCATGATGATGTCGGCGAGGTCGGCCATGATCTCCTGCTGGTCCTGCAATGCCGTTATGTATCGCTGGCTGGCGACGCCGGCGGCGAAGAGCGCGATTTTCTTGGACGCCCCGAGAATGCCGGCTTCCCGCGCGAGCACTTCGCCGCCTTCGGAGCCGGAATCGAACGACGGCGGCTGCGTGACTTCGTCCATCAGCTTCTTGATGGCGCCGAGCAGCGGCAGTTGTCCCTTCATGGCGCGCTTCATGAGCCAGCCGGTGATGATGAGGCGATTGATTTCGTTGGTGCCTTCGAAGATGCGATTGATGCGCGCGTCGCGATAGATGCGCTCGGCCGGGTACTCCTCGACAAACCCGTAACCGCCCATCACCTGCACGAGTTCATCGGCCACGAGCGAGAGTGCTTCGGATCCGTAGACTTTGAGAATGGAGCACTCGACGGCATACTCTTCGATGCGCTGCTGGGTTTCGAGTGCCGAGTGCTCGCTGCCGAGTTGCGCGAGCGCTGCATCGATCATTCCCACGGTGCGGTAGCACATGCTTTCGGCGGCGAAGAGGCGCGCGGCGCAGGCCGAAAGTTTGCGCTGGATGAGGCCAAATTCCGAAATGGGCTTACCGAATGCGACGCGCTCTTTGGCATAGCGGATTGCGCGGCCCAAAGCGTGGCGTGCGCCGCCCACACAGGCCACTGCAAGCTTGAGGCGACCGATGTTGAGCACGTTGAAGGCGATGTGGTGGCCTTTGCCGGGTTCGCCAAGCAGATTTCCGATGGGAACCTGGCAGTTGTCGAGCACCAGCGGGCAAGTCGAAGAGCCGCGAATACCCATCTTGTGCTCTTCGGCGCCGACCTTCAGCCCGGGCGCGGTGCGCTCGATGACGAATGCGGAGAACTTGCCCTGGTCGATGTTGAAGCCCGATTCCGCGTCGACGATTTTGGCGAAGACGGTGAATAGATCGGCGATGCCGCCGTTGGTGATCCACATCTTTTCGCCGTTCAGGATATAGTGCGAGCCGTCGGGCGTGAGCTGTGCGCGCGTGCGGATGTTCATGGCGTCGGAGCCGGAGGTCGCCTCAGAGAGCGCGTAAGCGCCGATCCACTCGCCGCTGGCGAGCTTAGGGAGATAACGGCTCTTCTGATCTTCGTTCCCGTACCAGACCAGGGGAAGAGTCCCGATGCCGATCTGGGCGCCGAGCGCAGTGGAGAAGCTGGCCAAAACCGAGAGCCGGTCGGTGATGAGCGCAGAGGTGATTTTGTCCATCCCCATGCCGCCGTATTGCTCGGGGATCTCGACTGCCGTGAACCCCAGCGCGGCCAACTTGCGGATGAGCCCGCGAATGACGCCCGGCTCCTTAGCCTCGACGGCTTGGGTTGCGGGCAAAATCTCGTCGCGGGCGAATTGCGCAGCGGTGGCTGCGATCTGGCGCTGGTCCTCGTTGAGATCTTCCGGAGTGAAGACTTCGGCGGGAGCGTGGGGTTCAAGAAGAAAACTACCGCCCGGAGCGGCGAGGATAGGCGAAGCGGCAAGAGTGGACATGGGGCTGGACACACTCCCTATGGGATCACAGTACGGCAACAGGCTGGTCAAGGCAAATCGGGTGCCGCGAGGC
>JASHTH010000443.1 GCA_030040655.1 Acidobacteriaceae bacterium
GTAGATCGGGCTCCGCTCCCAATCTCTGCCTCACGCTATTCGCTGAACCCATTGACTCCGCCAGGCCGGTGCTTCGAAAGGCTCTGCGAAATACTGTGTCTCGTGCACGACCTTAGCATTGCGGAATTCCATAATGCTCACTGTGTGTACTGGTTGCCCCTGGTAGGTAATCGTATATTCCGTGATCCAGAGGTAACGTTTTCCGAGAATCCGCTTGACATTGAAACCGGATGGCTTGCCAGGATGATGACTCCGCAGGGCCTGCAAATTGCTCCGTCCGAGAATCCTTTCGCCTGACTGGGGATAATCGCAGATCGCATCGTAATCGTAAATATCGTGTTCCGCGTTTACATCGCCGGCTGCCGACGCAAGCCAATGCCTGTTCAGAGCTTCCAGTATTTCCCCTTCCTGCATCGTTGCTCCCGCGTGTCGTCGAGCTATCAGGTTCAACCAGCGACGTCGCACCGCCGACAGGGTCATTAGGCCAGAGCTGCCGGCTCGTATCAATTCGACGATCGTATCGGCCCATACCTTGGTATTAACTTCAGGCCGGCTGAAATTGTCTATTATGAAGATTGAATTGAGGGAAGAGCGATGCGCGTATTTGTGGCGGGGGCGAGCGGAGCGATTGGAGAACCATTGATCGCAGAGTTAATAAGGCGGGGACATTCTGTCGTGGGGATGACTACGAGCGAGGTGCGGGCAAGAAACCTGGAACACCAGGGGGCCGAACCGCTTATCATGAACGCGCTCGATGCCACGGCAGTGGAGGATGCGCTGCGACGCTCAAGGCCTGAAGTAGTCATCGATGAGCTGACATCGCTGCCGAAAGAACTGAGCGATATGCCCAAGTATGCGCCCGGCGACCGAAAGCTGAGGATTGAGGGCGGGAGGAATCTGCTTCGTGCGGCAATTGCAAGCGGTGCCAGGCGCTATCTACAGCAATCAAGCGGATTCTTTTTGAAAGCAGCGAAAGGAAAGTTGGCCGACGAGTCTTCTCCGTTGGATGTGAACGCAAGCCCGAGCGTAGCGGCAAGTGCGCGGACTTACGCTGAACTGGAAGCGCGGCTATTCAGTTCCACTGCAATTGAGGGTGTTGCACTGCGTTATGGGTTCTTTTATGGGCCGAAAACATGGTATTACCCCGGCGAGGCTGCAGCGAATATGGCCGCTAAACAACAGAATCCTGTCGTGGGCATGGGTCAGGGTGTGTCGTCATTTGTACATATCGAGGATGCCGCGGTTGGAACGGTGGCAGCACTGGCGGCAGAACCCGGCGTGTACATCCTCGTCGACGATAATCCTTCGCCTCAGGCGGTGTGGCTGCCAGCGTTTGCGAAGTTTGTGGGTGCTCCAGATCCCCCGCACATCAGCGAAGCAGAAGTGAACGAAATCGCAGGAGAAGATGCGGTGTATTACGCGACGAAATTGACTGGCGCATCCAACGCTAAGGCGAAGCGTGTTCTTGGGTGGAATCCGCGACGATTGGAGTGGCTGCAAGCTTAAGTACCCACGGCAAATCTGGCATGGGCGTCAGGCTCTCAATAAAACGTTCCATGAGCGAAGCGCGCCATGGCCGGCTCTGGGTCACAACAAATGACGGTCCGATTGCACATTCGCGTTCTCGGGTTTTTGCGAAGAGAGCGGCCGATTGAACAGCGGACACTGATGTCGAGAGCGCCGCGGCAGCCGTAAGTACCAATACCAAAGTACAATAGACGCGCCTGACGGAAGACACCATCATAATTCAGTGGTGCCGGCGGGAAGGCACCTACTGGATGGAAACTCAGCCGCGCTGTTGGTGTGCGCACCGGATGCGGAGCACATCGACTTCCTCTGACATCGCTGGCGGAATGGAATGGGCCCCGTTCTAGGGACGAACTGGGCCTCATTGAAAGGAACCGTCACTTTTGCGCGGTATGGGAATCCATGGACAAGACACAGCGGCTTGTATCAGTGGTTGACGACGATGAGTCGGTCCGGGAATCGTTACCGGATCTGCTGAAGGAATTTGCGTTTGCGGCCCAAGCATTTTCTTCGGCGGAGGAGTTTCTCGCGTCCGACGACGTTAGAAAGACAGATTGTCTGATTCTGGACATTGCCATGCCCGGGATGACCGGGCCCGAACTCAAGCGCGAAATGAAACGCCGGCGGTTGGTCATCCCGGTGATTTTTATTACTGCCCAAAGGGATGACGCTGTGCGGTCACGCATGCTTGCGGACGGCGCGGTGGAATGTCTGTTCAAGCCATTCAGCGATACGGCCTTGCTCCACGCATTGAACAAGGCCCTGCCAGACAGGTGAGAGATTTGCCCACATCTCTCCCGGGTATTTACAATGGCTGCGAACGTTTTGATCGTCAGAGAAGCGAGATTGTTCCCCATGTCTCAAGCCTCACCGATTGTGTTTGTTGTCGATGACGATATCTCTGTTCGCGAATCACTTGAGCTCCTGATTCAGCATGAAGGTGTACGCGTCGAGACGTTTACCTCCGCACGGGAGTTTCTCGACCGTCCTGGCATTTCTGTGCCGAGCTGCCTGGTTCTGGATCTATCGCTTCCCGGCCTAAACGGCCTGGAGCTGCAAAAACGGGTTGCCGCGGAACGGCCTGACATTCCGATTATCTTCATTACAGGGCATGGCGATATACCGGCGACAGTCCAAGCAATGAAAGCAGGAGCCGTGGAGTTCCTGACGAAGCCGATCAGCGACGAAGCTCTGATGAAGGCGATTCGCAGTTCACTGGAGAGAAGCAAGGCTCTACTCGGCCGCGATGAAGAACATCGGATATTGAGAGCTCGATATGCTCGTCTCACGCCCCGCGAGCGCGAAGTGATGGGACTGGTGGTGACAGGACTACTCAACAAGCAGGTCGCCAGCGAACTGGGCATAAGCGAGATCACGGTGAAGGCGCATCGCGGAAGCATGATGCGGAAAATGGAGGCCGATTCGCTCGCAGAGTTAGTCAATCTTGCTGCTCGCCTTCGTTTGAATCGATTCAACGCGTCGAACGTGCCGGTAAGCAATTGACGGTTCAGATTGTGTTTTCAGGCTCTCCAAGAAGCGTCGCCCGAGTTGTGCCGCTGCGGCGCCACAACGCTGCGTAATAAAAGTTCTACCTCCACATTCGGGCGGTGCGATTCAATCCCGCTTGATGATGAATACTGTCTTGTCGTCAATCCGGTCGTCCTCGCCCGTTTGACGCAAGCGATCGTCGTTTTTCACCGCGTATTCGAGTAAGGCATAGCAGATCTCTTTTGCCGATTGGCGATAGTGCTCCCGCATCACGCCTTCGAGTTGTTCGCGCTCTCCCTTATCTGCTCCGTCATACACTCCATCGGTATAGAGAAAGAAAATATCTCCGGGACTCATCAGCGTAAGCTCGGTCACATTGGGTGAGTTCGCGTCTTTATCCCGGTATTCCAGCGAAAAGTATCGCTTGCGGTCGGGGTGATCCTCCGGGACCTGTAAGCCAAGCGGCAGGAACTGCACCATTCGGCTCTTGTCAATTTCCATAAACCTGCGGTATTCGGCAGAGAAAACCAACGGAGGAACATGCCCATAATTCACAAAGCGAAAATGACCATAGGGCCC
>JASHTH010000444.1 GCA_030040655.1 Acidobacteriaceae bacterium
CTTGCTGAGCTTGCGCGGGGTCTGCACGACCACCTGCACGATGAGATCGCCGCGGCCATGCTCGTTGAGATAGGGAACGCCCCTGCCGCGGATGCGCAGCTCTTTGCCGCTCTGCGTGCCCTCGGGGATTTTGAGAATGACTTCGCCGTCGATGGCGGCGATGGGAATCTCGGCGCCGAGCGCGGCCTGCGGAAAGCTGATGGGCACAACGCAGTGCAGGTCGTGGCCGTCGCGCTCGAAGAAGTCGTGGGCGCGAATGGAGATCACGATGTAAAGATCGCCACGCGAGCCGCCGGAGCGGCCGGCGTCGCCTTCGCCGGCGTAGCGAATGCGCGTTCCGTCCTCGACGCCCGGCGGCACTTTTACGCTGAGCTTGAATTCCTTGGCCACGCGCGTCTCGCCGCGGCAGGTCTGGCAAGGATCGCCGATGACGGTTCCCGTGCCGCGGCACAGGTTGCAGGTGCGGGCGACGGAGAAGAATCCCTGCTGGTAACGGAGCTGGCCGCGACCCTGGCACTGGCTGCAGATCGCAGGTCCGCGGCCTGAGGCGCTGCCTCGCCCCTGGCATGCGGCGCAGACTTCGAGGCGGCGGATCTTCACTTCGGTCTCGGAGCCGAAGATGGCGTCTTCGAAATTGATGGTCAGGTCGAAGCGCAGGTCGTCGCCGCGCTGCTGGCGCGAGCCGGTCCGCGAGCCGCCCATGTTGAACATTTCGCCGAACAGATCGCCGAAGATGTCGCTGAGATCGACGCTCCCGAAGGGGCTGCCGGGGAAGCCGGAGCCAACGCTGCTCACGCCGGCGTGGCCGTAGCGGTCGTAAGCGGCGCGCTTGTCGGCATCACTCAGCACCTGGTAGGCTTCGCTGGCCTCTTTGAATTTTTCCTCGGCTACTTTATCGCCGGGATTGCGATCGGGATGATATTTGAGCGCCAGCTTGCGGTAGGCGCTTTTCAGTTCCTGCTCGTCGCAGTCGCGCGCGACGCCGAGAACCTCATAGTAGTCGGCTTTGGTCACTCTTGTATTAGAACTCATCGGCTTGTCGATTCGGCTTGCCCTTCTATGGATTCACTTACTCGCTTCTTTGCTTCGGATTCGCGGCCACGCGCACCAATGCGGGGCGCAGGAGGCGGTCGCGCAAGCGATAGCCGCGGCGAACCTCTTCTGCCACATATTGATCGGGAATATCGTCGCGATCGACCGAACCCAGTGCTTCGTGCAGGCGCGGGTCAAACGGCTCGCCCGCCGTGGGAACGGGCGTGACCTGCAACTGGCGCAGAATCTCGTCCATCTGCTTGACGATCAGCTCCACGCCGGAACGCAGCTGCTCGGCCGAGCCGGTCGACTTGAGCGCCAGGGCGAAGTTATCGAGCACGGGAAGAAACTGCTCAATGACGCTGCCGGTCGCGTACTCGCGGAACTCCTGCCGCTCGCGCTCGGTGCGCTTGCGGGCGTTTTCGAACTCGGCCTGCAAGCGTGCCAGGCGATCGAGCAAATGATCGCGCTCGCTTTTCAACTGGTCGAAGTCCGCGCGGCTCACCGGCAACGCCGCAGCCTCGGCTGGCGCCCCGGTTACCGGTTCGGGACGGATGGCAGATTCTTCGCCGGCGGCCGGCGCCATGGCGACGTCCCGCTCGGCTTCGCTGCCGGCGGGTTGCGCGGGCGAAGACCGCTGTGGCGAATCCTCGACCATGAGCGCGTGGGTATCCTTCGAATTCCTGTTTTCGTTCATCGCGTGACTCTCATCTGGCATAACTCTGCGTTTTTTTCTGAAGGCGGATTCCATTCTGTTATTCCCATTATCCCTGCCTGCGGCGAGCGCCGCCCAAGCGGCGCGCCGGGAGGCGATTGGCTATCCGGCCGGGGCTTCGAAGTAGCGTTCGGAAAGCCTGGCGACATAACGAACTGCCTGGATCATCTCCTGGTATTGGATGCGCGTGGGTGCGATTACGGCGACCGTGCCCAGGTTGCCGCCTCCCAGGCGCGCGGGCGCGCCGATAAGAACCAGGTCCTGCATCGCCGGCGAGGCTTCATCGAGGCCGACTACCACCCGGACCTCCTGCTGGCGGCCGTCGACATAGGCGGTCAACAGCTCGACCAGGCGCTGCTTGGCTTCCAGCGCCAGCAGCATATCGCGCAGCCTCTGGCGGTCGACTTCAGCGGCGATCAGATTCGCCATGCCCTCCACAAAGATCAGGGGGCCGTGCTCGTCGCCGGCCAAGGCGCCCTTGCGGCAAAGCTCTTCCACGGCGGCCAGCATCTGGTGATAGGCGGCGCGGTCGAGCTCCACGCGGCGCGACACCTCGCTGCGGATGCGCTCGATGGGCCAGCCGCGAAAGTTCTCGTTCAGATAGCGCGCCGCGGTTTCGAGCTCCACCGGCGTGAATTCGCGGTCGATGTTCAACACGCGATCGAGCACCGCTCCGGCCTGCGTAACCACCACCGCCAGCACGCGGCCCTGCGAGAGCCTGGAGAAATGGATATGCTCGAGCACCTGGTCGGCGGCGGAACGGGCCAGCGCCACGCCCAGGCCGCTGGAGATCAGCGCCAGCACGTGCGAGGTGCGCTCCAGGTACTCATTGGAACTGGAAACGCCGGTGTAACCGTCTTCAATTTGTTCGCGCCGGGCCTCGCTCAGCTCGGCGGCGGCCGAATCCATGGCGACGAGAGCCGAAGCGGATGCGGGTGAAGGCGAGCCCAGGCGCGGCTGCGTAATCTGCTCCACGTAATAGCGGAAGGCCGCGGCGGTGGGGACGCCTCCGGCGGAGGTATGCGGCTGCTCGAGCAGGCCGGCCTCGCGCAGCGAAACCATGACGTTGCGCAGCGTGGCCGA
>JASHTH010000445.1 GCA_030040655.1 Acidobacteriaceae bacterium
CGGCGGCGGCGGAACAATCGATGAAGTACAAGTGAGCCGGCGCGACCGCTGCATTTTGCCCCGGCAGGGCAACCGGCGGACCACATGCCAGCAAGACGCCGGCCGCGCATCGGACATAGCGCTGCGCAAATGCGCGCCAATGCTGGAACAAGGCGTTGAATTGAAACAGAACTTCACCCCAATGAGATTGCATCATCGAAGAAATGCCGGAGACGGCTCTTCAACGCCGCCTTCCGGCAAGGATAAACTCTTCGATTGGAAGTCTCAAAAGACGGCCCAACGACATGCCTCCGAGCGCTGCGCCGTCTCGCTGCCCTTTTACGGACCCGGCTCAGAAATCCAGGCGAAGCGCAAACTGCCCCTGGCGCGGATTGTCCTGGACTCCGAGAATCTCTCCGAAGTTGGCCGCCCCGATCCCGGCCGTTATCCCATCGCAGCCTTCAATGGTGTAATAGTGGCGATTAAAAAGGTTATAGAAATCCGCGCGGAAAGAAATCCTATACTTCCCGTCAGGTCCCACCTTTTCGTTCTTCATCAGCGTTGTGTTTTCGTTTGCCTGGCCGGGGCAGCGCAAAGCCGACGTCGAGGGCGAACTCGGCAGCACTCCGGCGGCAGGATTGGCCGCCACGGTCGCCGGCATGTAGAAGTCCTGGGCTGGGGGCGTCGCTCCGGGAGCGACCGGCACGAATTTTCCGGGGCTCGACGGGCCGTGATATCCGGCCAGGGTGAACTGCGGGTAGATATCGCCCCACAACGGCCAGTAAGGATTGGCGGCACCCACCATGAACGGCTGGCCGGTGAAATAGTCCACAACGCCCGCCAGCGTCCAACCCCGCACAATGCCATTGACAACCTTGTTCGGATTGTTCAGCCAGAGCTGCCCCTTGCCCAAGGGCAGATCGTAACTGACAAAACCTTTCACCACCTGGGGCAGGTTATAACCGGTTACGGCGTGCGCCGCCTCGCTCATCTTGCTGAAGTCCTGGATGGGCGTGTAGAGGCCGTTGTAATCCTGCTGCGCCGAGAACGAGTCGCCCTCCTGGCGGGACCAGTCGTAACTCAAGTCCATCGTCAGGCCCCGGCCGGCGCGCTTTACAACGTCCACTACCAGCGAGTCGTAGAAGCTTTGGCCTAAGGGCAAACCTGCGTAATAAAGGTTGGCATAGAACCAGTAATTCACCTCCGCCGAAGCCAGTTGCGGAAGCGGCGCAATGGCTGCCAGCGCCGGAGCGCAGAACCCCGAGTAGGGATAGGGAACTCCCTCGCTCGCGGCATTCGCCGCGCTGCACACATAGTTGCTGTAGGCATTGAGGCCGGGATTGTCGTGCACCAGGCGAAGGAAATTCGCCGTGCTGCCTTCGTTCCAAGCCAATGCGGCGTCGGTGAGGCGATGGCCCCGGTTGCCTACGTACGCGACTTCAAGCCTCGTATTCGGAGTGAGCTGCTGCTCGATGCCGAAATTGAACTGCTCGAGATAACCGAGGCGAAGCGCCCGCGGATCCATCTCGACCGGAAACGGCGACATATAGGATGGGTCGGTTTTGAGGCTGGCTTTGGTCACCAGGCCGGGGTAATTGCCGCCACCGGCGGGATTGTCCCAGCTGAAGTTGCTCGCCGCGCTGGAACCTAACTGTGGCGCAAACTCGTCGGGAACGCCATAGTAAAAGGTTACGCCCACCGGGTTATAGACCAGCCCGTATGAGGCACGAAGAACGGTTTTAGGAAGAAGTTGGTAGGCAAGCCCCAGCGTGGGCCCGAAGTTCGCCGCGTACTCGTTCTTTTCAAAGCTGTCGCTGCCACCCGTGGCGAACACCAGCGAGCCGGGTATTCCATAGGAAAGGTCGGGATCAACGACCGACGGGTCGAAGTTGGCCCAGCGGCCGTACTTCTCATGGAATCGCGTATTGTAATTCCAGCGCAGCCCCAGGTTCGCGGTGAGTTTTGGAGTTAGTTTGTAACTGTCCTGGGCAAACAGGTCGATATTCTTCTGGCGCCCATAGAGGTTATAGGCAACGGTTTCGCTCGCGTTATTGACCAGCCCCAGCATGTAGGTGGCAAAACCGAAGCCGTCGTAGGGATAACCTGCCCCGGCGGTCTTCAAATAGGAGAAGTTGAAGTTATAGGCGCCCGACCCCGACCGGCTGTCGACCTCGTGAGCGACAAAATCTCCGCCGAAGCTCATGTTGTGGCGGCCTTTGTTCCACGTGACGGTGTCGCCGGTGGTGATGATAGCCCCCGACGTATCTCCCTGCCAGGTGCTGCCTAGAAAAGTCTCGTTATGCCCGTACGCCGAGTTATCGGTGAAGGAAATCTCCGGAAAGTTGATCGCTCCCGTGCCGCCAAAGCCAACTTGTGAGTTCCAATCCCCGGGGTCGGCCGGGGCACTGCCGTTGTCGTCGAAGGCATCGGTGAAGTTGAGAACGTTGAGCAGATTGGGCGTGAAGGTGTGCGACTCGCTGATCCGGTATTGCTGCTGCGTGTACTTCTGGATGCGCGCATTCGATAGCGGCCCGCCGGTCGTCGTACCCGCCTCCCATACTCCGCCGCCATCGTCGAGGGTGCGGGGTTTGTGATCGTAGATCCAGGAGCCGGAGAGACGATCGGATTCGCGAAGAACGTGATCCAGCTTCACCACAAACTCATTGGGAGTCTGGCTGGGAGTATTGGAAAGCAGCGTCCGGGCATTGTTGTCGATTCCGCCGAACTGCGGAGCGTAGTTCGCGTAAAAGGTGTTCACCTTCTGCGCAACCGGGCTGATACGGCCTGTTGGAATGATGTTGCCGGTGAATTGATCGCTCGTTACGGGATCGTAGATCATGTTCTCCCGCGCCTGCAGAGTCTGGCCGGCGTCGTTCTTCACCATGATCGGTGTTCCCGGGCAATTGGCGCCGCTGCAGGGGACAACATTGCCCTGGTAGGTCCACAGGGGCGGCCCCATCAGCCCGCTGAAGTCGCCCGTGAGAAAGGCGGCTGTGGGCACGCTGGCTCCGCCGGAATTCAGGCGGAAGTCCGTGCGGTCGAACCGCTCGAATGTGCCGAAGAAAAACGTCTTGTTTTTGCGAACGGGCCCACCCAGGCTGAATCCGTAGTCCCAGCCGCGATCCTTGGGCTTTCGCTCGTTGAAATAGTCGTTGGTCCAGGTGTTGGCATCCAGAATTTCATTCAACCCGTAAAGAAAGGCTGACCCGTGCAGAGTGTTGGTGCCCGACTTGAGGTTGAAGGCCATCAATCCGCCGCCGGTGATCGAGCTTGCCGCGTCCAGGCCGCTGGTCTCGGCCTGCAGTTCCTCGACCGCTTCCATGCTGGGGCCGCCGTCCATGGAGTCGCCGCGAATATTCGACGTGCCCGATGTCCCGTCGATCGTGTAGTCCTTGGTGAACCACTGACCCCCGTTCACCACTGCGCCGTAGGGCGAGCTAACCGAGGAGTATCCGGGAGTAATGGCCACGGCGAAGTCTTCGACGAACCGGCCACCGCTATAGATGCTCAGCGGCAAATCGGTGACCACGTCGCCCTTCATGTTGGTGCCCTCGGTGGCGGTCTCCAGGTCGAGAACCGGCGCGTTGCTGGTCACGGTCACCGTCTCGCTGGCGGCGCCGACTTTGAGCTGCGCATCGATCTTCGCCACTTCCGTGGAATTCAACGTCACAGAGGGACGGGAGAGAGTCTCGTAACCATCCTTCTTGAACTCGACCGAATAGTCCCCGGGAGGAAGATTGGGAAGAACGTAGATTCCGTCGTGATTTGAGACGGATTGCGTAACGACGCCGGTGGCGGTATTTGCCGCCGTCACGGCCACGTCAGGCACCACCGCGCCGGAGGTGTCGGTAATCGTTCCCGTGATGGTGGCGCGGTTGGTCTGCGCCAGGGCCGTGTGTCCGGTCCATGCGAGCAGAAATGCAAGCAACAACCGGCAGGGCAAATCGATTTCTTGTGACCGCTTCATGGCGCCTCCGCAGCTCGCAGCGTGCGAGTAAACGTTTGCTAGATCGCTCCAAACGATACTCGCATTGCATCGACTATGTCAAGAGGGATTAGTCACAATTTCGCATACTACGACCCCTGCACACGCCCGCACACGCCTGCACCCGTTTCCTTCCCATCGGCCGAATGGGCGGAAACGTTTTCTCAAGTTCGGCCAAAGGCTGCGCCTACTCCCGCCGCAGTTCGAACTCGTGCGCCTTCGCCTTCAGGTCATCGCGAGCCGAAGCCGCAAGCTCACCCTCTGCCTGGTGCAGCCGCGCCTCCGCCGCGGCCGAGCCGGCGTTGGGCTTGACATCGGCGCTCAGAATGAAGCGCGCGTGGTCGAGCACCGTGCGCTCCTCTTCGGTTCCGTCGATTCCCCGCGCCTGTTCGACGATCGGCGTCTTCATGAGAGCAAGATTGATTCCATGCTGCAACTCATCGCGCGAATACTCGCCCGCCACGTTCCCATCGATCAGGAGCCGGTATTGACCCGCCGGGAGCCCATCGACCTGCAATATCTCGCGGTCGACCGACGCAATATCCGAGATTGCCAGCAGCAGGGGAGTCATGGCGTCGTTGAAGTCCAGCGGCAGCGGCAGCGCGTCGTCGGTCTGGGTCCATTTCAGCCCGCTCGGCGTCTTCGACAATCCGGCCGCCGTGGTTTTTTCCTTCGCCACGATGTCGCCCTCGGCGGCATTCAATTCCAGCCGGCTGACTAGCGGATCGACATGCCACGCCGACAGGAGCGCCGCGGCCATGATCCAGTGGCCCGTCGCCGAGGGATGGATGCGATCAGGCACGATCAGCGGAGCTAGCTCGGGAAACTTTGCCTTCGCGCGTTC
>JASHTH010000058.1 GCA_030040655.1 Acidobacteriaceae bacterium
CCGCGCGCTGCTCACCGACTCCGGCGGCTTCCAGGTCTTCAGCCTGAGCGATCTGCGCAAGGTGAGCGAGGAAGGCGTCGAGTTTCGTTCGCATCTCGACGGCAGCAGCCATTTTTTTTCGCCGGAGCACTCCATGGACGTGCAAATCGCGCTCGGCGCCGACATTGCCATGGCCTTCGACGAGTGTACCGAGTATCCGGCAGACCGCTCTCGCGCCGAAGAAAGCTTGCGCTTCACCATGGTATGGGCGCGGCGCTCGTTCGACCACTTTCGCGCCCATCGCGAAGATGTGCCGTGGTTCGCCGCGTTAAATGGCCGCACGCAAAGCCTCTTCGGCATCGTGCAGGGCGGAATGTTCGCCGACCTGCGCCGCGAGTGCGCAGAGCGTCTCGTCGAGATGGAATTCGACGGCTACGCCATTGGCGGGTTGAGCGTCGGCGAGCCGCGCGACCTCACGCTGGAGATGATCTCTGAAGTGCTGCCCCTGCTGCCCAATGACAAGCCCCGCTACGTGATGGGCGTCGGCTACCCCGACGAGATCGAGATGTACAGCCGCCTGGGCGTGGACATGATGGATTGCGTGCTGCCCACTCGCGCTGCGCGCCACGGCCTGCTCTTCACGAGCGAAGGCCGCGTCAACATCAAGAACAAGCGCTACGCGGAAGACCAGGGCCCGCCCGATCCCGCTTGCAGCTGCATGGTGTGCCGCCGCTACTCGCGCGCTTATCTGCGCCACCTGATGCAGGCCGCCGAGCCGCTCTCCGGCACGCTGAATTCCATCCATAACCTCGCGTACTATCTCGGCATCATGGAACGCGTGCGCAGGTCGATGGAAGTCGAAGCGGAAGAATCGCCGTCGCCGGATCCCGCGGCTTCCGGCCGGACTTCATAAACCCAATCGGGTGCCCATCCTTGCGGCGCCTTTGCTTTTGCCGCAAGGGTGGGATTAACCGATCTACTTCGCCGCCGGCCTAATCTTCAGCGCATAAGCGTACTTGCACTCTGCGTCTTCCGGCAGCGTCACGTCCAACGCGTCGGCGCCCTGCGTCCACGTGACCTTCTCGCTCGACCCCAGCAACTCGACGTTGCCGACCGGCAGCGAACTGCCTTCATGCGCCCATCCCATGGAGCGGATCGACGCCCGGATCGTCGCCTTCGGGTTCGTCGGGCAGGCCATGCCGATCGCATACACCGTCGAGCCCTTGGCAGTGAAACGAAAATCTTCCGGCGTATACGGCTTCGTGTCGGTGTCGTGGAACGCGCCTCCGGTAACCTGCGTCGGCCCTTCGCCAAATGTCTTCCACGGCGTGGTCGCGTAGATGGCCTCGCCATTCTCCTTGAGCCACGCGCCCATGGCCAGCAGCCGTACGCGCACGGGCTCGGGAATCGTGCCGTCGGATTTGGGCCCGATGTTGAGCAGCAGGTTGCCGTTCTTGCTCACGATATCGATGAGCTGGTCGATGAGGAACTGCGGCGATTTGAAGGTGTCGTTCTCAATGAAACCCCAGCTCTGGTTGCTCACCGAGGTGTCGGTCTGCCAATGTTCGGCGAGGATGTGATCCTGCTGGCCGCGCTCGAAGTCGCGCACCGCGGCCTTCCAGTTCAGCGCGTAGTCTTTGAAATTGATCATGCCCGTGTAGCCGTGCGCGGCGGCGTAGTTGTAGTAAAACGCGGCGAACTCGGTCACCGCCTGGCGGATGCGCGGCTGGCCGATCCACCAGTCGAAGTAAACGATCTCCGGCTGGTACTTCTCCACGAGCTCGGTGTCGCGCGCCAGCCAGTCGCGCGTCCACGCGTCACTCACATAGGTCCAGTTGTTCAACAGGCCTCCGCCTTCGTCTTCGATCGCCTGGTGCGCGGGGCCATAAAGCGATGCATTCTTCGGATCGTTCACATCGGAGCGGATGGCGCGGCCGCCGTCGTAGAACCAGTTGTGCTCCACGCGATGCGAGCTCAGCCCGAAGTGCAGCCCCTCGGCGCGCACGGCTTTGGCCAGCTCGCCCAGCGTGTCGCGCTTCGGCCCCATCTTCCCGACGGTCCAGTCCGACAAGCCGGAATCGTACATCGAGAATCCGTCATGATGTTCGGCGACGGGGACCACATACTGCGCGCCGGCGTCCTTGAAGAGCTTCGCCCACACGGCGGCATCGAAGTGCTCGGCGCGAAACATGGGAATGAAGTCCTTGTAGCCGAGTTCGCCGGCATGTGCGGGATCTTTCGAAGCGAAACGCTCGTGGAAATCCTTGTACGCCGCCTCGCCGGGAATATACATGTTGCGCGGATACCACTCGCTGTCGGCCGCCGGCACCGAGTAGACGCCCCAGTGAATAAAGATGCCGAACTTCGCGTCCTTGTACCACTGCGGCTGCTGGTACTTGATCAGCGTGGCCCAGTCGGGCCGGAACGGTCCGTCTTGCGCCTGCTTTTCGGCCTCGGCGAGCAGGCGGTTGCGCTCCACAGCGTACTTCGCGACCGACCCCTGCCACTCGCGATCGATCTCTTCGGCGGATTTGACGCCCAGCGTAGGCGCCAGCGGATCGGTGGTTGCAGCAGGGGCCTGCGCAACAAGCAGCGGCGCAGCCAGCAAAAGAAAAGCAGGCAGAACCGAAGAGATTCTCTTCATGATGCCGCATGGTAACACTGGGTGCCCCAGGTCCGGGGTCCCGGCGACTTTGTCGCTGGGGTGGAGGTCCGGGGTCCCCGGCGGCTTTGTCGCTGGGCTGGAGATCCGTGTGTTCGGATCTGGGATGCCGCGATGCTCAGGCACGGATTCGCGCTCTACTCGCTGCGCAGCGCTTGCATGGGATCGACCGAGGCCGCGCGACGCGCCGGCAGATAGCTCGCAATCAACGTCACGAATGTCATGACCGCGCAGGCTGCGGCAAACGTAAGCGGATCGTCCGGCTTCAGCCCGAAGAGCTGGCTCGCAATCAGCCTCGAAGCCAACGCCGCGGCGGGCACGCCGGCAGCAACGCCGCAGGCGACGAGCACCAACGTCTCGCGCAGCACCATGCGCGCGATGCGCCCGCGTTCGGCGCCCAGCGCCATGCGGATGCCGATCTCGCCGGTTCTGCGATTTACCGTATAGGCCATCAGTCCATACAAGCCCACGCACGCCAGCAACAGCGCCAGCGCTCCGAACATGCCGGAGAGCGTTGCCACCAGCCGCTCATCGGTCAACGACGCATCGAACTGCTCGCCGAGTGTCTTCACGTCGAAGACCGGCAGACGGCTGTCGACTTCTTTCACAGCTTGCAGGACAGTCGTCTCCAGCTCGTTCGGGCCCATTGCGGTTCGGATCTCAAACGACGCACCCGACTCGGGATATTGCAGGGCCGCCAGGTAGACCCCGGGCGACGCGCTCTCGCGCAGGTCGTGATACTTGACGTCTTTTACCTCCGCTACGATCTGGAGCGGACTAGGATCGCCGCGATAACCCGGAACGCTGATCACCCGTCCGACGGGATTGTCTTCGCCGAAATAGTAGTGCGCCATGCTTTCGTTCACGATGGCTACATTGGTTGTGCCTTCGCGGTCGGCTGAAGTAAAGTCGCGCCCACGCAGAATCGGCGTTTGCATGGTCGAAAAATAGCCGGGCCCCACGACCTCGACCGTCACCTGAGCGAACTGCTGGCCGGGGCGCGGCTTGAATCCCAGGACATTCACCGAAGTGGTGCTCCCGCCCGAGCTAAGAGGGCTGTGAAACGAAAGGCTTGCCGCGCGAACCCCTGGAATGGCGCGGATGCGATCGAGCAGGCGCTCGTAGAGCGGCGCAAGCTGCTCGAATCCCCGGCCGATCATCATCGGATTCACGGTGAAGAGCAGGACATTGTCCTTGTTGAATCCGGGATAAAAGCTCTTGAGGTTGGCCAGGCTGCGCGTGAGCAGTCCCGCGCCGATCAGCAGCACCAGCGTGACGCCCACCTGCACGACCACCAGCGCTTTCGCCAGCCTTGACCTTCCGCCGCTGCTGGCGCCCCGCACGCTCTGAGCCAGCGCCGGCGACATCTCCGTCCGCGCCGCGCGAACCGCCGGAATCATGCCGAAGAGCAAAGCCGTGAGCACGCTCACAACAAGCGTGAAGCCGAGCACCGCGCCGTCGGGCCGCACCGTGAGCAGAATCGGCGCCTGTCCATGGCGCAGCATCGCCATCAGCGCGCTCGTGCCACCGTAAGCGGCGGCCAGACCCAGCGTGCCGCCCAGAAGCGCCAGCAGAATGCTTTCCGTGAGCAACTGCCGGACAACGCGCAGCTTTCCTGCGCCCACCGCCATGCGCACCGCGATCTCCTTCTCGCGGACGCTGGCGCGGGCAAGCTGCAGGTTGGCCACGTTGGCGCAGGCCACGAGCAGCAAGAGCGCGACGATCGCCATCACGACCAGCAGCGGCTTTGAGAACTGCCGCCGTAGTGCGGCCAGCCCTTGCCCACCGGGATCGAGGCGCAGCTTCGACTCGAGGGTGGATTGCCGCACCGCGGGAGAGTCGAAGGGCAGTCCGGCGAACGACGCCGCGGTCTCGCGCATCGACTGCGCAAAGGCCGGCGCGAGCGCAGTCGTCGTCTGCTCGCTGTTCATGCTTGTCTGCAACCGGCCCATCACAAACAGCCAGTTTCGGAACGGCGCCTTCAGCACGTCGACAGGGGTGCCTGAATCGGCAAAATCGCGCCGCACCAGCGTCACGGTGGTGAGCGGCGCCGAAACATCGATACGCTGGCCGGCTTGCAAACCGAAAAACTCCGGCGCGGTGACGCCGACAATCGTGAACGGCGCGTTGTTGAGAAGGATCTTTTTGCCGATCACGTTGGGATCGAGCGCGAAGCGCGAACGCCAGTAGTCGTAGCCGATCACAGCCACCGGGCTTTGCCCGGCAACGGACTCGTCTGCCGGCAGGATCGTGCGGCCGAGAATCGCCTTCACACCGAGAACGGCGAAGTAGCTGCCCGAGACGAGCTGCCCGTTGGCGAGTCCGCTTTGCCCGTCCACTTCGAGATCCATGTTGTAGAGCCTGCGGAAGGCGAGAACGCCATTCAGCGCCCGCGTCTGTTGCTCGAACAACTGGAACGACCGATACGAGAACTGGTCGTTGACGCCGATGGCCGGGCTGATCGTCTTGAACTCCGCGAGCCGTTCCGGATCGCGCACCGGCAGCATCTTCAGTAGCGCCGCATCGATCAGGCTGAAGATCGCGGTGTTCGCGCCAATGCCCAGCGCCAGCGTGATCAGCGCCACGGCGGTGAATCCCGGCGCGCGCAAGAGCTGCCGGAACCCGTAGCGCACATCGGCCCACACGCTCGCCAGCGTGAGCGGCGCTTCGGCATGGGCCACGCGCTCCCGCGTTGAGGTGGGATTGCCGAAGCGCAGCAGCGCATCGCGGCGCGCCTCATCCGGCGTCATGCCCGAGGCGATATGGTCGGCAATGCGCAGCTCGATGTGCGCGCGCAGCTCGGCGTCGGTCTCGCGATCGACGCGTTCGCGCGAAAACAGATTGGCAATGCGGCGGAAAATCGCCATCTGAACTCCTTTGAGCGTGGATCGAAGCTCTCATTCGCGCCGCAGCGTCTGCACGGGATCGACGGAGGCGGCGCGTGCCGCGGGAATCAGCCCCGCCAGTGCACCCACGAGCAGCAGGACGACGGCAGCCGAGCCGAACGACGCGAAGCTCCCGGTTCCGAAATCCGCAAACTCGTGCCGCACCAAGGCGAATGCGGCTAACGAAGCGGCAACGCCGATGGCAAGCCCGATCGCTACGCGCACCATCGCATCGCGCAGAATCAGGCGCAGCACCGAACTTCGCTGCGCGCCCAGCGCCATGCGAATGCCCACCTCCTGCGTGCGCTGCGCGGTCAGGTAGCTGATCAGGCCGTAGATGCCGATCATAGCCAGCAACAGCGCCAGCGCGGCGAACGCCGCCAGCATCCATACGATGAGCCGCCGGCCGGCCAGCGAGTCGGAGACCAGTGTCTCCAGGGAAGTCTCAGTGGCCACGGCCTGCGACCCGCCGGCCTCGGTCACCGCCTGCCGGACCATCGTTGTCGTCGATGCCGGATCGCCATCCGTGCGCACCAGAAAATCGGCCATGTGATCGATGCCTTGCGCAAACGGGTAATAGCGCATGCCGTCGCTCGTATCCTCTTCGAGCGAACTGATCCGTATGGTGGCGACAACGCCGACGACGAGCGCCGGCGGTCGGTCGCCGCAGCCGAAGGAGATGTGCTGGCCGATCGGATTCTGGTTGGGCCAGTATTTCCTCGCCAGGCGCTGATCGATGACGGCCACGCCTTGGCTCGCAGCCGTATCGGTGGGCGCGATCCAGCGGCCGGCTAGGAGCGGAATCTGCATCGCCTTGAGATAATCCGGCGTGGCGAAGCTGAGCTGGCTGTGCGGGCCGGGATCGCCGCGCGCAAGCGGCCTGCCGACGATGGCGAACGAGCAGGACTGGCTGTCGTCCGGGTCGAAAGGCAGCGGCTCGACCGCCGCAGCCGCGCGCACTCCCGGTTGCGCGGCAAGCCGGCTCACCACTTCGCCCACAAAAACCGCCTGCATCGGTTGGGAATTCTTGAAGTCGTTTCCGGCGTACGGCACCTGCGCGGTCATGACGCCCTTCGGATTGAATCCCGGATCGACTTGCTCGAGCGCAAACAGGCTTCCCAGAAAAAGCCCCGTTCCCGCAAGCAAGAGAAAAGCCGCGGCCACTTCGCTGACCACGAACACTCCGCGCAGGCGCTGCTTGCCGGCCGAGGCCGTTGCGTGCGTCTCGCTGTCGCGCAGGCTGAGCTGTTCGCGCCGGCGCATCATTCCATAGGCCGGGCCGAATCCGGCGATCAGAAGCACGATCGCCGCAGCTGCCGCCGCAAACGCGATCAATTCCGAGCTCAAGCCGACGTCAAAGCCGGTGGCCAGGTGGTTCGGTACCATGCGCAGCAGCAATTTTCCGGTCGCGGGCCCAGCGGCGGCGCCGGCAAGGCATGCCAGGAAGGCGAGAATCAGGGCCTCAAGAAAAATCTGCCGGATCATGCGGCCCGCGCCCGCGCCCAGCGCCATCTGGATGGCAAATTCTTTCCCGCGCGCCGACGACCGCGCCAGGAACAGCCCGGCGACATTCGCTGCCGCGATCAGCAACACCAGCGCCACCACGGCCATCAGCACGTAGAGCGGCTTGCGCAACGGGCCGGCGGCGAACTCGGCCAGCGGGTTCACGTAGATCGACCAGCCGGAGTTGGTGGCGTAGTGCGATCCGCCCAGCCGGCGCAAGTCTTCCCACATCTTTGTGGAGAGAGCGGCATTCAACTGCTGCACTCTGACTCCCGGCCGCATCCTGACCACCGCCTGGTAGTTCTCGTTGAAGACTTCATCGGGCGCAAAGGCCGATTGGGGAAGCGCGATCGGAACCCAGATCTCGAACCGCCGCGGCCAGGCGAAGTCGCTGCGCATCACGCCGAGCACGCGGTACGACTTGCCGTCGAGCAGCAGATTCTGGCCCACAACATCGGTTGCGCCGCCGAAAGCCCGTTCCCAGAAGCCGTAGCTCAGCACCACGACAGGAGCGGCGTTGGGCTGATCTTCGTCCGTCGTGAAGGTCCGGCCCAGGATCGGCTCTGCTCCGAATACGCGGAACCACGTCGACGAGACCCGCGCCGCGGCGACGTGCTCCGCCTGGCCGCCGCGAAGAAGATTGAAACTTGTCGGTTGTTCGAGCGCGGCGCTCACAACCAGCCCGTTCAACGATGCGGCATAGTTTTCCGTCGTTGCCGACACATAGGGAATATCGAGCGTGAACTTTGTATAGAGCGTGTGCATGGCCGCTACTTGCTCGGGATGATCGACTCCCGCCGGATGGCGCAGCACTGCATTCACCACGCTGAAGATGGCCGCGTTGGCGCCGATGCCCAGCGCCAGCGTGAGCACAACCACGGTTGAAAAACCAGGCGACTTAAGCAATTGCCGCAAGGCGTAGCGCAAGTCGAACCAGAGGTTATCGAGGCTGAGCGCCGCGTCGGCTGAGGCCGTGCGCTCTTTGATGAGCGCTGGATTGCCGAAGCGCAACAGGGCCTCGCGACGAGCTCTTTCCGCCGTCATGCCTTTGGCCATGTTGTCGGCGATGCGCAGGTCGAGGTGCGCGCGCAGTTCGGCGTCGATCGCGCGATCGAGGTTGCGGCGCGAGAAAACATTGACGACACGGCGGAAGAGCGGCACCGGTTCACCTCTCCGAATCGGCGCGGGAGCGCGCCGAACTCCGACACCTAGACAACTCAATGTCGCGACGATAAGCCTAGATGAATAGGTATGTCAATCGAGGGGACCGGATATTTGTGACGAATGGTTCGTCTTGTCTCTTGACATATTCCCATATAGGAATGTAATGTGCAAACCATGGCGAGGGCAGCGACCACCAGCGACGCTTTTAATGCCGTGGCCGAACCCCGCCGGCGCGAAATCCTGTCGCTGCTTGTCGTTCAGGAGCGGCCGGTCGGCGAGATCGTCGCCATTTTGCGTCTCGACCAGCCCTCGGTCTCCAAGCACCTGCGCGTGCTGCGTAACGTGGGGCTGGTGCGCGTCCGGCGGAATGGGAGGCACAAGTTGTATCGCACCAATCCCGAGGCGATCCGGCCCATGCACCAGTGGACATCCACATTCGAGCGCTATTGGCGCCACCAGTTGCATCGCGTAAAAGAGCGGGCCGAGGCAATGGAAACAGCGAACCCGGAATCGAATCTCAAGTTGTGACGATCGAGGAGGCACCATGGTCCAAACGGCCCTGACCATCGAAGAGATGACGTTGAACATCGAGCAAGAGATCCACGTGAACGCATCTCTGGAAACGACTTTCGCGGCGCTGCTCGAACAGCTCGGTCCCGGAAACGAAAGGCCCGACGGCGTGGCCATGCCCATGAAGCTCGAGCCCTGGCCGGGCGGCCGCTGGTTTCGCGACCTGGCCGGCGGCAATGGCCACCACTGGGCGCACGTGCAGGCCATTAAGCGGCCCACGCTGCTCGAGTTCTCAGGGCCGCTCTTCATGTCCTACCCGGTAGCGAACAACGTACAATACCGGCTCAGCGAAGAGGGCGGCGGCACTCTCATCAAGTTCCGCCACACCGGCTTCGGTTTTATTGCAGAGGAACATAGGAAAGGCGTGGTTTCGGGATGGGGCTACATGCTCCAGAAGGCCCGCGAGCGCGCCGAGGGATCGCAAACGAAATCCGCCCGATAAGAGAATCCATTCCCTGACCAGGAGGTTCGCCATGTCTGCTGCAGCACCTGTTCTTTCAGCGTCGATCGCACAGTCTCTGCTCGCCGAATTTGAAGCCCAGGCCCCGTTCACGCGCCGTTTTCTCGAGCGCCTGCCGGAAGACAAGCTGACCTGGAAACCGCACGAGAAATCCATGACGGCCGGACAACTTGCCTATCACATTGCTTCCACTCCCGGCGGAGTGGCTCGGCTTGTCCGCGATAACCCGAGGCAGGAACCGGGCCCTCCCAGCTTCCCCCAGCCCAAAAGCCTTC
>JASHTH010000446.1 GCA_030040655.1 Acidobacteriaceae bacterium
CATCACCGGCGGATTGACGCGCGGCGCGGGGATCGGCTCGGTCTGCTGGATGGCCTGGATGCTGGCGTCGGCCTTGATGTCGCCGGCGCTGTACGTGAAGAAGTTGTCCGCGGTGTAGGTGGGATTGGCAAAAGCGAAGCCGGTGGAGGACATGGGGAAGCCCTCTTTCTGCCGAAAGGACGATTCGGCGGTGCAGGATTAAAGCGCACTTCGGAAGCGGAACGGCTGGAGTGGGAATTATAGCGCGGAGATGGTGAAAGCCTGATTTCGCAATCCCAGGTCCCAAATGCGAGACCTGGGGCATCCTCGAGGGATGTGTACATCGAAACGAGTCGATGCTGATTATTGCGGTTGGGGCGGAGTCTGCGGTTGCGGCTGAGCCGGTTGCTGCGGAGCAGTCGCGGGCGCACTCGACTGGGGCGGAGCAGCCGGAGCCGATGGCTGAGTCGGCGGCGGCGCAGTTTGGCCCTGAGGCGGAGTCGGTGGCGCGCCCGGCGCAGGTGGCGTCGCCGGAGCAGCCGGCGCACCGGAGTTCGGAGCGGCTCCCGGAGCCGGAGGCGCCAAGTGTACGTTTGGCTGTGGAGGATTCATAGGAGTCACCGGCGGCATCGGCCGGCGAGGCGTCATTCCAGGGCGATTTGGCATGGGCATGTCGCTCACGTCGACCAGTTCCACATCGAAGATCAGGTCGGCCTTGGGCGGAATGCCGGGATGCGCGGCGTCCGGACCGGGGCGTCCGCGCGCGCCGTACGCCAGTTGCCACGGAATGAACAGGCGGCGCTTGCCGCCGACCTTCATTCCTGTAAATCCTTGGTCGAAGCCCGGGATCAGCCGTCCGAAACCTTGCGGAAAGGTAAGCGGCTCGGGGTCGCCCATTTTGGGTTTGCCGTCAGGCCCCATGACCGGTTTGTTGTCCTTGTCGAGCACCGGACGGCGATGATCGTCGGAGGAGTCGAACTTGTGTCCGTCCGCAGCTAGGTAACCCGTGTAGAGGACCTTGTAGAGCTTGTTGGGCTCGGCCTCGGCGCCGGTGCCGACCTTGTAGTCTTCGTAGCGCAGCGTGAACGCCGTCTTGACGATCCCGTGCACGCGGGGAATGCCGGGCGGAAGCTGAACGCCGGTCGTCGAATGGGCCGCCGTGCCCGGCTTTGCCGTCGTAGCTTGAGAATTGGACTTGGCCGGCGTTTGGCCGCCCGCGACTGTCGCTGCCGCCATCGCGAAGATCAGAAGATTCCGTTTCATTGCGTGACTCGACTCCAGGGAGATGCCAACCGGAGTGTATCAGGCGCACGCGGCGGATTCACCTGCCGCAGCTCTGACCGATGAAAGTTCGGCAAGAATCTTCATGGATCTTGATGGGGTCTGCCTGTAGATTGAGAAGATGATTTTCGGCTTCGTGCAGATTCCACAAGCCACACAGACTGCATGGTTGTCGTTCGGCTCGTTCTTTGCCGGCGTGCTGAACTCCATTGCCGGCGGAGGCTCGTTTCTATCGCTGCCTCCGCTCATCGCCGGCACCGCCGCCATCGGCGTGGGCGCAGTGACCGCGCAGGCCACCAACACCGTGGCGCTGTGGCCGGGACAACTCACGTCCATGATCGCATTTCGCCAACAGTTGCGCCGCTTCGGATGGAGCCTGCTGCCGCTGGCCATCGCCTCGGGCGTGGGCGGCGAGATCGGCGCCTGGCTCCTGCTCAGGACGGGGAATCATCGCTTTCGCGAGTTGCTGCCTTGGCTGCTGCTTTTTGCGGCGGTCATGTTCGTGCTGAGCTTTCCGCTCGGCCGCTGGCTGGCTGCGCTCTCCGATGGCCGGAGGTACAACACCGGGCTCATCGCAGGCATGCTGCTGGTGAGCATTTACGTCGGCTATTTCGCGGCGGGCGGCGGATTCCTGGTGATGGCGTTGCTGGGCATCTGCGGCGTGCACGACATCCACGAGATGAACGCGATCAAAGTTCTCACCGCGGCCATCTCCATCGGCATTCCGTCGGTTACCTTCATGCTGGCGGGCAAGGTGTACTGGCCATTCTGCCTCTTGATGGCCGTCCTCGCCGGGTTGGGCGGCTACCTCGGCGCGCACTTCAGCTGCAAGATCGATCAGCGCGCCATGCGCCGGGCGGTGGCGGCGATCGGCTTCGTGACCGCGGCGTATTTCTTCGTCATCGGATGATCGGCTCCGCCTTTCAGTGTCGCCGCAACGCTTCGACGGCCACTTCGACGATGGCGAAGAGGACGCTTACCGCCGCCAGGAACCCCTTGGTGCGCTGCAAGTGTTGTTCGTGCAGCTCCATGCGCCGCTCCAGCTCGCAAATGCGGCCGCCGTTGCCATCGCCAACCAGGCTCATCATCTGTGTCTTGAGCACGCTCAGGTCGCTGAGCACCTGGGCCTCGAATTCGTTCATCATTCGCATCCGCCGCGCTCCATATTGGAATTGACCAGTCACGAACCCAGCGGAAGGTTGATGAACAGCGCCGCTGAAAATTCGGAGTAATTGGGCGGGTTGGAGCCATCGTACATGCGGATGTAAAACCGGTCCGCGGTGCTCTCGCGCGCAAAACTGATGCTTGAAACCGTGGCGCGGGCCACAAGGTCGGGATCTTCGCCGGGCATGAAGGCAAAGTCGCGCCGCCGCACTTCGAATCCGCCGCCCGCCGGCGGAGTGACGCCGGTATTCAGCGCCACCGTGGTCCCATTGAGCGTCGTTACGGCGATGTTATTGAGATTGGCCAGCATCGTGGGCGCGACCGGCGCGGGAAGCCAGGCGTCCTGGGGAACTGTTGCACTGGTTTTGATGGCCAGATCGTCGGCCCAGTCGTTGGCAAACTCGATCGCGTATTCGACCAGGTCGGGATAAGTTGGGTGATAGCTCACCTTCACCGATCGCACGACGACCTGCGCATCCAGGCTGGTCGAAGGCGCGTTCAGCAAAAGCGCGTCGCCCGGCCAAACATCGGATGCAAAACTCGATCGGTCTCCTTTGTAGGTTCCTGCCCAGAGCGCGCTCACGCCCGCTGCCGCTTCCTCGATCGCCTGGGCCGCATTGAGGCAATCGGCGGAGCTGCGTGCGGCGGGACTCGTCACCGTGCCGATCCATGTGGCGACGGAGGGCAGTCCGGCCGCGCTTAACGCGGCCTGGCTTGCCGTGTTGACCATTCTGCCTACGGCGCGGCCGATGGTGCGATAACTTACCGCGATCTGCTCGCCCACCGGCGGCGCAAAGCCGGTGTAGAAAACCAGCTTTCCGGTGCGCTCGACGTGGCACTCGCCCGCCTGGGCAACCGTGCCGATGCGCCGCGTATAGGCAGCGCCTCCCGAAGGAGTGCTCACCACCCATGCGGAGCCGAGGTTGGTGAGGTTGATCGCACGCAGGGTCCCGATGAGATTGATGCTGCTGGCGGCCACCAACATGCCCGTTGCGGGCATGCTCGAGAGGGAGCCGTCATAGAGGGTCACGGGCGTGCCGCCCACGCCGGCGACAAACTCCTGCACTTCCATCTGCAGACGCGCCGGGCTGGAAATGAATTGTCCGCCCAGGGTAATGGCTCCGCTGTCGCCAAAGGAGCGATAGATAGAAAGTTCGCGCTCGATCTCGGGACAATTCACCCGCATGCGCAGCGTGTATTGGTTTGCGGGATTGATTGCATAAGTCGACCCGCTCGCCGTTCCCATCACGATGGGCTGAATGCTGACTGCGCCTGTGCCCGTCGCCGCCGTGACTTGGAACCCGGCGAGGCAATCGGCCGCCGTCTCTGCGCCATTAAAGAATCCAGATAGAATCCCGACGCTTCCCGGCGAAAGAGTGACTCCCACGGCTTCGAGCAATAAGGTTCCCCCTAACTCGATCGGGTCGATCCAGGTAAGAAGCGTATCGCCGTCAACGCCGTTGCCTCCGTTCATCGTCAGTCCGCCGGCGCCAATGGAAAGGTACCCTCCGCCGTCGAAGTTAGCCCAAACGCGCGAGTCGATCTGGCCTTCGTTGAACAGCTCGGAAATGATCGTCTCTTTGGAGGCAGCTGGAAAGAAAGGGTCTGCAGCTAGGTAGAATTGCGTTGTGACTCCATCGCCGAGAAAATACTCGGTCACATATGCGACCGGCTCGTGTTCGCCGCAGACCGTAACATCGTTGGCGAGAGCACGCTTGACAGCCGCGGTAAATGCCAGGGAGGCAAGATTCAAGCTGCCGTCGGTTTCATTGAGCGGATGCACGACCGCTTCGGCCTGAGAAAGCAATAGTGCCCCATTCACGGCGCGATAGGCGGCGCGAGCCTGCCCGGCGGCAAGCCCTGCCGACTTGCTCCAGGGCTCTCCTTGACGCGCAACATAGTTATTCACAGTGGCACTGAGGGAAAGACCGGCGGTCGACAGTGCAAGCGAACCCGTGCGGGTGACCAGATTCGTCAACAGAGCGCCGGCCGTCAAAGAAGTGGCGCCCGCGCTGGGCGGCATCAGTAACTGGTCGAGTAGCAATTCGTCGCTCAGCGCCTGGATGGCGATGCGGTAACGCGGTCCTTCCAGGGCGAAGCCGGCGTATTCCGGAAGCGGAGTCACGGCGATGTAACCGGTGAAGTAGATCGTGCCGTCGTCTCCGCTTACGGCGAGACTCTGGTTGCGGATTGGCGTGGGCAGGCTGCCGTTGGTGGGCAGGCTCAGCCACAAACTGCAATCCGACGGCGCATTCAGTTTGCGTTCGATGGTGAGAGGATGGATCGCGTCGAGCGCCGATGTGTAGTCCAGGCCGTGGATGGTGATCTTCATAGTAGTTGCCGAAGTGGAGCGAGTGATTTCGACGTTGCGGCGATGAGCCGAATCGATCGTGTTCCCGCGGGCTGAAATGTCCCCGAAATAACTTTGCCGTTCGACGTTTTGGAAGGGCAGGGCTTAAGCCGTGGCGGAACGAGGCTCTTTTCTCTCCTTTTCTTGCGGGCTTCAGCTCGCAAGAAGTCTATTTCGCGGTTATCCTGCTGCCTCGAATTCACGTTGGGACGGACGGAAGAAGCGGCTGTGCGGCACGGCTGAAGCCGTGTCCTTTTAAAGCCTGCACCTCGCAAGATCACTTAGACCAACGCATTGGGAGCGGGGATAAAGCTGCGATAGCAGACGACCCGCTCGCCATCGAGCGGATCGGTGACCGGCAGCGCAAGAAGCTGCGCATGAAGCAGCACGCGCGCCAAGCCGGTCTTGTTTCTGGCGTTGAGCGGAGCCGCGGTTTCTTCGGCGCCGGCCAAAGGCTGAAGCCGGGGATAATAGAAGCAAACGCGTTCGCCCTGGCTGCCTTGGAGAATGAAGAGCGCCGACCACTCCTGGTAGAAGCTGCCGCCTTCGCGATCGACAAAGCCCACCACGGCTTGCAGCTTTGTGCCTGCGGCGGGCGCGCCGCCCGGCAGCGGCTCGGCCAGAGTTAGTCCTGCCGAGGATGACTGAGATACCAGCGCGACGTTGAAGGTCACTCGCCGGATATAGTCGACGTCGGTAACTGCCTGGCGCAGATACGCTCCCGATACCGGTGAGCCAACGTAGCCTAACTGCCCCGTGTAATCCACATCGACCGCGATGACTGACCCGGGAGAAAATTTGGCCGCGTCTGTGGCCGCCAATGCGACAAAGGTCGCGCTCGAACCGCTTTGCACCACAACTGCCGGAGCCGCCTGTGCCCCGTCCGCGGCCGGCGCGGCGCCGCTGGCCGGCGCGAGCAGATTCATGTGCTGCGAGCCGGTCGCCAGCGCCATCGTCAGCTTGGTCCAGCTCAGGAATTGAAAGCTCACCTGCGCGCTCAGAATCTCGCGTACTTGTTCGAGCGTCGCGGCGGGAATGCCTGTCAGGACCGGCGCAGTCTTGCTCGCCGATTTGCGCATAAAGTCCTGGATCCAGCCGAGGCCGATCCACGGTGCGGGCGGTGCGTCGAGGTGGAACGTCGCCGCCTGTTCCGCCGGATCGAAAATGACCGGCGCCTGCGCGCCGCGATTGACGGGCGCGAAGTAAGCGCGCACCCGGCGCGCGACCGGCGCGGGGTTCGAGTACCAGTTCGCGGCCATCTACTCCCCCTGCTCCTGGTAGCTGTAGACCTGGACCTTCGCTGTGCGCGCGAGGCGATCGCGTTGGATGACGATGGCCCCGAATCCCGGCTCATCCCAAAACACCTGAGTGAGCATGGTTGCGGGCGGCTGGTTGGTGAAGTTGAGTTTGGGCGTGTAGAAAGGCTGAATCATGGCCATCAGCTCTTCGTCCATCTCGCTCAGCGCGCGGCCGCGATCCAGTCCGCCGTAGCTCTGCGTTCCGCAAGTCTGATAGATGATGTCGCATTCCTCGGTCGCCATCGTGGAGTCGAGATCGACGTCGACGCCGAGACCCAGCCAGCGCAGAACAAAGACGTCGTCGGGAAGCTGGGCGAATGGCGCTTCCGCGTCCTCAACAAGGATTCCCGGCCGCACCGCGCCGCGCAAAAGAATGGTCCGTTGCGGATTGATGGTCACAAGTCGCGTGCGCAAGGCGACGTAAAAGGAGTCTTTGGCGTTTTGCATGGATGCTCCGGAAAGTTCACAGTGCGCAGTGCGTAGTTCGCAGCGGTCGGAGATCAGAGATCAGCGGTCAAGGCCGAGGGTTGGTTGAAAGCTGATCGCTGACGGCTGAAGGCTGAAAGCCAAGAGCCAAAATCTCGAGACTGTGAACTGCGAACCGACATTCACACCGCCTGCTGTCTTGCCTCGCGCAACAACAGCCGATACATATACACCTGTCCGAAAGCCTCGTTGGCGGCCATGGCTTCGATCAGATAGTCCTGGCCTGCCACGGTGACTGCCAACGTCATGGCGAACAGCGATTGCGCCGAGGCAAGATCGAGCGCGTTGACCTGCTGCTCGACGCTGGTCGCGGAAAGAAGTAACTCCCACTTCGATTGCCCGCCTTCCTGCCAGGTCGGGCGAAGCTTGCGCATCAGTGCCGGACTTATGATTACCTCGGCAAACGTGGTAGGGACCAGTCCCACTTCGGACTGGTCCGTATCGGTCGTCGTGCCGGTTACGCGCAGCAGTGCGGAGGTTCCGGTGACGCTGCGCAGCAGGGCGTCGGCCAGCATCTGGGGCGCGCCTACCGGGTTGCGCGGCGCGGTATCGCTCATAGATCACCCCAGCCTGTTCGCCACATAGGGACGCAACCATGTCTGCACGGTCTCGTCCACGAGCGAACTCGAGAAGTACTGCAACTGCATCGTGTCGATCTTGGCCTTGCTGGCGTTGAGCGCCGGCGTCGATTGGGCGTTGCGCACGATCTGCGCGCAGGCGGACTTCACGTCGTCGCCGATGACTGCAAGCCCGGCGGTATAAGTGACCATAACTTCGTTGTAGGGCAGGCCCAGAAGGTTCCAAGGAATGGTCAGCTCGCCGGTATTGGGGTCGTAGTCGACGGAGTTGGGATCGATGGCCGTCCACTGCCCGGGCAGAGAAAACGCCCAGACAATTTCGAACATCGCCTCGGTAAGCAATTCGCCCCGCCGCGGATTGGCATAGCGGCCCTCGATGCCGACGATGGGCGAGGTAGCCGGGGCCAGCGGCGCTAGCGGCAGGTAACTCAGCATGACAGTTTGCGAGCCGCTGGTCAGTCGCAGCCGCTCGGTGTACTGGATGATGTTGAGATCCGGCCGGCGGCAGTAACTGTTGATCAGCGCCGTAGCCGCGGTGATCCAGTCGGCTGTGGTCGCCGGCGGCAGGCCATAGTTGGGATAGTCCGATGGCTGCAGATAAGGCGTGCCCATGGGGACCTCGGAGAAAAGTGGTGGCTAGGGGCTAAGGGACTAAGGACTAGGGACTGAGTGCCCGCGGATGTAGGCCGAGCATCAAGGATCGGCCGAACGCTGATAGCGGACGGCCGAAGGCGAATAGCCAAAAGCTGCGAGCCTGCAGCTATCCGCTTTCCTGCCGTCTTTGGCCCCTCAGTCCCTACGTGTTACCGGTCGACCAGCACCTGGTAGTGCGCATAATTCGCGCCCTTGACTACCACGGCTCCGAATTTGACCACCACATACTGATGGGTGAGCGCGTTCGGCAGACCGAGCTGGAAGACGCGCGGGGTGGGGTCGCCGAGCCAGTGATACTCGATCAAGTCTTCGGTGACGATGTACGCGGGCAGCACTGCCGAACCCGATCCTGGAACGCCGGTGTAACTCAAACTCCAGTCCGGGATCAGCGGTAACTCGCCGGCCTGCGTGGAAAGAAGTTTGACGCGGAAACCGCCGGTGATTTCGCCGGAGTTGAGCACGACGTTGAACTCGGTCTTCATTTCTCGATCGATCAAGTCGAGAAGCACCGGGTTGGCGTAGATGGCCGTGGGGCGCACGTAGTAGCCGGTATTGGCCACCATCTGCGCGATGGCTGACTTGATGCCATCGACGATCGACGCCGTGGTGGCGATGGTGGTGGTGTTGCCGCCGGCGACGATCTGCGCGGTGACGCCCATGTACTGCGTAGTGGTCGGCGTGGTCAGGCTGGTGTCGTTGCCGTTCCACAGCGCCACGTCGTGAGTCACCATCACGCCGCTGACGGTGTCGACGATGTCCTTGGCCTGCAGATAGGCGAACTGCTTTTGCTGGTCGCCCAGTTCCATGTCGAAGAGGTTGTAGTTGATCTGCGCGACAATGGCTTTGAGCGGCACGCTGCGTTCCACGCGAGTCGGGCTCACCACGGTCGGGTTCAGGTTGCGCGGATCCTGGAAGCCGGCGGTGCCGGGGTTAGGGATGGCCGTTTCTTCGAAGAAGCGCGAGGGGTGGCCAGTGGCCGGCACCTGCTTGATGCGCTGGCCGAAGGGGCTGGAGCGCCGGCAAATATCGAAGATTTCGGTCTGGTAAAGCGGAACTTCGATTGCGCCGGGGCCGATAAAGTCCGCTGCGGCATGAATGTCCTGAAAGGTTGCGTTCATAGAAAGCTTTCTGCCTGGAAAGGCGGGTGAGGTCAGCTGGCAGTTCGCAGCGGACAGCTGACAGTTCGAAGTTCACGGCACTTCGTTCACGGTTCACAGTTCGCAGTTCGCAGTTCAGTGTTCGCAGCTTGCGGTTCACAGCGCTGCTCGCTGACAGCTGAAGCGATGAACTGTGAACTGCGAACTCGGCTCCTGCGAACTGCCGCTACGCGATGGCGCCGGCGCGCAACAGCTGGGTCTTCACGGCGATGCGCTGCTCCAGGCTCAGACCGGCCAGGGCGGCATCGAGCGTGCGCACGTCAACGGGGCCGTCTCCGATCCCGTGCTTGGCCAGCATCTCCGTGGTCGAAGAGGGAAGAGTACGGCGCAGGGCGTGCAACGCGGTGGGCGCCGCAGCGGCTTTCAGTGCTTGAATCTCGCGCTCGGCGGCGGCGAGCTTCTCGGCAAGTTCCGCTTCGCGGCGGGTTTGTTCGACCGTGGCTGAGATGCGCTCGATTTCGCCGCTCAACGCGCCGGCGGCGGCGAGCCTTTCCTCCAGGCCGCGCAGCGTTCGCTCCAGCAGCGCGGTTGTGGCTTCCAGGCGCTCGGCGATTTCCTTTTCGTCGGTTGTCATGATGGTCCTTTCTGCAGTACGCAGTTCGTAGTTCACGGTTCACAGGGATCAGGGGTCAGGGATCAGGGGTCGACGATTCATGGATATGAACATTGGCCACCTATCCCTTGGTCCCTCGTTCCCTGCCTTTCACTAACTTGCCATGCGAAAACTTGTGGCTCGATAAGCGGCTTTTTCGCGCAGCAGCACCGCCGCACCCGTAAAGGTCACGCGAGTGAGTTTCCATATCTCGGCGCGCATGTCTTCGATGCGAGCGTCGGCAAGCTCATAACTCATTCCCAAATCGTTGGGCGACTTGGCCTGGATGGATTCGGCTACGTCGGGAAAGTCGCGGGCATAGAGATATCCGCGCACCACCAGGCGAGCGCCGGCCAAGTCGGCTTCGGTAAGCAACCCGATTTTGCGCCGAGCGTCGTGGCCGTCCCATCCAGGCCGGTAGTCGATGGCCATGCCAAGCAATGAAGGCAGCGCCTTTTCCGCGGCTGCGCGAGTGAGCAGCACGCGATGACCGCGCGCTCCGGCCGGGGCTTTGTCGCTGGGAGTGTTGACCACCGTCAATACGCCTTCGAACGGCACTCGGTTGGGATGTGCTTCGACGTCAGGGAACCTGACTGCCATGGCTTCAAGTTGCATGGACGCTCCGTGTGTAGGATTCATATTCTGTGCGACGCTCATCGAGCCTTCAGCTCTTGCTCGGTGGCTTTCGACCAAACGCGAAGGCACAAAGACCGGCGTGATTCGATGAACGAGACGACGACGGTGATTGAAATGCTGAAAGCTGAAGACCGAAAGCTGAATGCTGAAAGCCGATAGCTATTTGCTGGACGCTAGCTCCGCTCCGCCGGGCGTCTGTGCCGTACCATCGGCTGCAAGCGGCCCTAGGCCGCGCATGGCGCGGACTTCGTTGATAGTTAGCACGCCCGCCTGCAGCAGTTGCACTTGAACGGCTAACTCCGTTTCCTCATCCTTTGCGTCCAGGTCGTTGAAGACAAACTCGAATTCGCGCCAGCCGATGCACTTCGTGAAGAGATCGCGTGTGAAATGGCCGGCCAGCAGGTGCGCCAGCGGCGAAATGGCTCCGCGAAAGGCTTCGTCGGTGAGCTCTTCGGCGGTCGACCGGTTCACATCGCTCTCCAGCCCTAACAGAAGCGGGGGCAATCCAAACGCATTCGCCACCATGCGAATCAGGAATTCCTGCCAGGCGAGACGCAAGTCGGCGTCGGTCCCGGCGGCGAAGCGCAGTACTTCGGGCTTTTGTTCGGTGGAGAGCAGCGGCACGCGGCCCGTGCCCTCGATCTCGTCCTGCCACCAGCGGATGAGACGATCGTGCTGCGCGGGCGTCGCTTCGTTAAGCCACAGCGCGTATTGCGCCACAGTATTCGCTGCGAGCTTCGACGCGTAGCGATGTGAACTTAGGAACTGGTTTACCGTTTCGAAGGCTACTTCCAGCGGACCCAGGCCGAAGGGCGTGAAGCTGCGCGGATTCATGCGAACGTAGATGAGCTGATCGTCGCGCAGCTCGATCGCCTCCGACTCGAGCTGGCCGGGCATGGACTGCGCGTAGCGGGGCGTGTCCTCCTGGCCGTCCCAGCGCGGGTTGATGCGGATCGACGCGCCATCCACCGGCCACAGCATCGCCGGGCGGTCCGCATCGCCGGTCGGCTCCATTTCGATGGCGCCGTAGCCGCCGGTTAGTGCGTCTTCGATGACCTGCTCGATGAGCGTGCGGAAGCTGTCCACGGCGTTGGGCTCTTCGAGCACGCGGCGCAACGCGCGCACCTTTTTTGCTAGGTACGCTACATCGTCTTCCTGCACGCCCCGGCGCACTCGAACCTGCCAGTCCATCGCCGAGATGCGGTCCTTGATGACGTTGATGGCGCGGCGGACGACGGGAGTTTCCGCGAAGCGGCGGAGGTTGACCGGAGTCGGCTTGGGCAGGTGGCGTCCGGGAAACTGCACCGGGCCAATAATCGCGGGCAGCGCCAGCGTGCGGCGCACCGCGTCGGCATCCGCGGCGCGCGCCGCCACGCCGTTTTTTCGGCCCGTCGCCTGCCACCACATTTCGCGCAACTGCTCGGCAACCTTCACGTGGACCTTCCTGAGTGTGTGGGGTCAATCATCCATCTTCGAGAATCCGGGATCGAAGACTCTCGTTTCCTTGGCGCCCAAAATAAAAAAAGCACAGCCCAGTGAGGACTGTGCGGCATCTTTGCTGCAGCGAGCGATCCTACCGCTCTTGCAACTCAACGAAATCGATCGTAGCGTGAGCCGTGGAAATTATCTGCAAAAACTTTAGAAGATTTTTCCCGTGTCGTAAATCCAATGGTATGAATCGCGACAGCCGATCGATGCGGGTGCGTAGCAGCAGGGAAAAATTCGAGAATTTGGTGCTTCAAACCACCGGATGTTGGAGATAGTGTAGTCACACAAGGAGAACGCAAATGAAGATTGTCGTCCTCATCGCTCGCATCCTGCTCGGCCTGGTCTTTCTTGTCTTCGGCCTGAACAAGATTGTGCCGTTCATTCCGTCGACGATGCCCCCGGGATTGGCGGGGCAGTTCATGGGAGCGCTCTACACCTCGAAGTACCTGATCTTCGTCGGCCTGTGCGAGGCGGCATCGGGGTTGCTGCTCCTCTCGGGCCGTTACATTCCGCTGGCGCTCGTCATTGTGGGGCCGGTGATCGTCAATATCCTGCTGGTCGGGCTCTTGTTGACGCACACGGCGCTGGCCTCAGGGATTGTCGTGACGATCCTCTGGTTTCTCGTGTACTGGCGGGTGCGGTCCGCCTTCAGTGGCGTCTTTCAGCAGCGCGTGCCGGAGTAGGGAGCCTCTCAGCAAGGCATCGAGCTATTCTTGGCGGCTGAGGCGGTCCCACCCTCTCGACAACCCACCGCGGCGGAGGACGAAAAAGGGCGGGGACAATTGCCTCGTCTTTTTCCGGTGCGCGTGCCGACAATAGAATTGAGCTAAGAGATGATTCAGTACCTCTATCTCGGCCGGGTGGCATACGATGAGGCGCTGCGCCTGCAGGAAGAACTTGCCGGCCTGCGTTATGAAGGCCGCATTGACAACGTCCTCTTGCTGCTCGAGCACCCGCCGGTGCTGACGCTGGGCCGTAATGCCAAGCGCGCCAATGTGCTGGCCAGCGATGAACTGCTCGCGGCGCGCGGCGTCACGCTGCACGAGATTAATCGTGGCGGCGATGTAACCTACCATGGTCCGGGCCAGCTTGTCGGCTATCCCATCTTCGATCTGCGCAGCCTGCGGCATGCCGACGGCGGGCGGCTGGGGCCGGTGGATTTTGTGCGCCAGATCGAAGAGGCGCTGATCCGCGTCTGCGCGGCGTTCGGCGTCCGCGCAGGAACGATTCCGGGATTGACGGGAGTCTGGTGTGGCCTGGGCGCGGTAAATGCGAACCATTCCGGCGGATCGAAAACGCTAAGATCAGATTCCACCCTTTCGCTCGCCGCGGCGAGCGAGAAGAGTGGGGCAGCTCCGACCACCGTGGATGGCACGGATCAATCGCAGATCCTTCGCCTACGTCCGCCTTTGGCGGAGTCCGCTCAGGATGACAGACCTTCGAATGGCCGCAAGATCGGCGCTATCGGGATTCATGTCTCCCGCGGCATCACGTCGCATGGTTTCGCGTTCAACGTGACGACGGATCTGCGCGATTTTGCACTGATCAATCCCTGCGGCATTACCGACAGGACGGTGACCAGCCTAGAGCGCGAGGTCGCGAATGCGGAAGAACTTCCGAGCCTCGAAGCCGTGGCGCACCAGGCCGCGCGGCAGTTTGGCGCGGTCTTCAATCAGCAGGTTGTCTCCCTGGAGAATCTCGAACAACTTCGCGCGGAAGCCGAAGGGGCGAAGCACCGAGGATTTCCCGCCGAAGACACGCCGCTGCGCATTCCGCCGGAGGTGGAGCGACTCCGCCACCGTGAGGAACATACAGAACAGGCGTGACGCCGATTCGGCGCTTTTGACGCCGGTGTTCATAACGGGTTCGATGGGTCCTCGCAGACGAGGCCTACCGCAATGACGGCCTGTTCCGCGATTTATAATCCCCCAGGAACCGGGTGGGCTGCTGCCAATCCGCAGCGCGGAGCAATGCATTCATGCCAACCGACGTAATCATGCCCCAGATGGGCGAGTCGATCTTTGAGGGCACCATAACGAAGTGGCTCAAAAAGGCCGGCGACGCGGTGCAAAAGGACGAGCCGCTCTTCGAGATTTCGACGGACAAAGTCGACGCGGAGATTCCTTCGCCCGTGGCCGGCGTGCTCAGCGAAATCAAGGTGGCCGAAGGCGCCACCGTACAAATCAATACGGTCGTGGCCGTGGTGAGCGAGCCCGGCGCCACCGCCCCTTCGCCAGTTTCTCGCGCTCCCAAGAGCGGACAGACTTCTGCCCAAAAGGCCGCGCCCGCCAAGCCGGCGCCGGCAAAAGCTCCTTCGCCGGAGCTCCCCTCATCCCAGGCAAATGCTTCGTCGGCAACCGGGGGAACCGAAATCGTGATGCCGCAGATGGGCGAGTCGATCTTCGAAGGCACAATTACGAAATGGCTCAAGAAGCCCGGCGACACGGTGCAGAAAGACGAACCGCTCTTCGAGATCTCCACCGACAAAGTCGACGCCGAGATCCCTTCCCCCGCGGCCGGAACGCTCACCGAAATCAAAGTGCCGGAAGGCACGACCGTGCAGATCAACACCGTGGTCGCGGTCATCGGCGGAGCCGCCGCTGAAACCGAACCGGCTTCCGCGCCGGCGCCCAAGCCCGACGCGGCTGCCAAAGAAGTTCAGCCGGCCTCGCAACCCGCGGCGCCGGCCGGGTCACGCCTGCGATCCTCGCCGCTGGTGCGCCGCATCGCCAAAGAAAACCAAATCGACCTGACACAGGTCGCCGGCACCGGCTCCAGCGGCCGCATCACCAAGGAAGACATTCTGCGCTACCTGAGCGAGCACGAGCCCGAAGAAGTAGCGCGGCCCGCGGTGGCGCCGGCCGCTCCGGGCGCCGCGGCTCCGCAGCCGCAGCCCGGCGAGCTCGTCCCGCTCAGCCGCATGCGGGCCATCATCGCGCAGCGCATGGTCCAGAGCGTGCAGACGAGCCCGCACGTCCATACCGTCTTCAAGATCGACATGACGCGCGTGGTGCGGCTGCGCGAGCGCGAGAAGGCGCGCTTCGAGGAGCAGAATGGCGTCAAGCTCACCTACATGCCCTTCATCGCCGCCGCCGCCATCGAGGCGCTGCGCAAGTTTCCGATCGTGAACGCGTCCATGGAGAACGGCGCCCTCCGCTATCACCGCAACATCAACCTCGGCATCGCCGTGGCGCTGGACTGGGGCCTGTTGGTGCCCGTGATCAAACAGGCAGAAGAGCGCAGCTTCCTAGGCCTGGCGCGAGCCATCGCCGACCTGGCCGAGCGCGCCCGAACCAAGAAGCTGATGCCCGACGAGACCTCCGGCAATACCTTTACGCTCACCAACTCGGGCATCTTCGGCGAGGAGTTCGGCACGCCCATCATCAACCAGCCGGATTCGGCGATTCTGGCCATCGGCGCTCTCAAGAAAGAGCCGGTGGTGCTTACCGATGCCGACGGCAACGACACCATCGCGATCCGCTCGATGCAGCACTTCTGCCTGGGCTTCGACCACCGCACCATCGACGGCGCCGACGCGGGCAAGTTCATGGGCGAGTTCAAGCAGGTGCTGGAGGCGTGGGACAAGGAGATCGGATAAGGTCCAGCGGCTGCTCCGGCTCCAACCCCATCGCCGGTCCCGACTCGAGAGCAGCGCTCCTCAGTCGGCCCGGCCGACGCAATTCAAACACTTGTCGCGACCCCACTTCCTCTCCCACCAAACGCCGGACAAGCTGCCAATTACTTCTGTGGTAGCCCCGCTCCTTTGCGCCTAGATTTCGCTTGACAAGCCGCGGAATCGAGGGTTTTCTTGATGTGATCCGGAATCTTGCTCTCTTCGCTCGTCCTGGTCCCGAACGGCGATCTCCGACCCGGGCCGGAGGCGAAGTATATGAATCTATACGCTTCGGTCCTGGATTCTTGGAAAGGAGCTCCGATGGCTGAAACGGCGCAAACCGGCCTCAACGACAACACCGTTGCCGCGATCTCCTACATCACGTTCGTTCCCGCGATCATCTTCCTCATCCTTCCGCCCTATAACTCCAGTCCGTACGTGCGCTTTCATTGCTGGCAGTCGATCTTTCTCAACATCGCCGCCTTCGTCGTAAGCATCGCTATCAGCATCGTGATGGCGGTGAGCTTTTTCTTTGCGACCTTTGCATTCCTTGTCCTTAGCCGGCTGGTGTGGCTGGCCTGGATCCTGATCTGGATCCTTTGCGTGGTCAATGCGGTGAACGGCAAACGGTTCAAGCTGCCGGTGATTGGAAATCTCGCCGAAAAGCAGGCCGGCGCATAGGCAAATCGGTCGCCGATTGCTCTTCCTGCCGACCGGCGGCCTTGACGGGAACGAAATCCAACGAATCGTCAATCCCCGTTGGCGTGCAAATCCGGTGCATCCCGCCGAGAAGCGCCGGGATTTCCTAAGAATCCCGCGCCGGCGACGTCCCTTGGTTGACATTTTGGAACGGAAACGAACTGCTCTCTGAATTCCCAATCCCGATAGGAGGGATCAATGCCCGAAGCCACCCAATCCGGTCTTTCCGAGAACGCCGCTGGCGCGCTGGCTTACGTCACCATCATTCCGTCAATTCTTTTCCTGGTGATGGAGCCCTACAACCGCAGCCCGTTCGTCAAGTTCCACTGCTGGCAAAACATTTTTCTGTGCATCGGATGTATCGCCGTGTGGCTCGTCGCCATGGTGATGGTCTTCATCCCGTTTCTCGGCTTCGTGATTGACCTCATTCTGTGGCTGGGAATCGTCGTGCTCTGGGTCATCTGCGTGGTCAAGGCGTCCCAGGGACAGAAGTTCGTGATTCCCATCATCGGCCCTCTTGCCGAGAAGCAGGCGAACGCCTAAAGCTCTTCGTACCGCACCGTTCGAGCGGTTCTCGAAATACGATGAGGCGTTTGGAGTTCGTTCCAAGGTGGCCTTTTCTTGAGGAAAGAGCCTGTCAACGACTCTGCTTCGCCCGACACGATTTCGAGAACCGCAATGGGGCGTTGGCAGCCGTCCGGCTATCAGCGCCGCTTGCGTTTTTTGCTGGATCGCTTCTTCGCCTCCGCGCCTCTTCCTTCCTGTTGCGCGTTCCTCTTGTGCTTGCTCTTTTTTCCGGCAGGCGCGAGTTCCGGCCGTCGTTCGGCCGGTCGCTGAACCTCCTCCACAATCGAGAACTGCAGCTTGCGCTCCTGCGCCAGGATGCGGTCGAGGATCACCTGCACGCGGTCGCCGGCGCGGAATCGCTGCCCCCAGCGCTCGCCGACGATCTCGTGGGTGTTCTCGCGCCAGGTGTAGCGGTCGCCGCGCAGCGAGTCGATCGGCACCAGGCCTTCGACGAAGAGGTCGGTCAGCTCGACAAAGAGTCCGTACTTGGTAGGATTCAGAACCAGCGCGGCGAACTCGTCGCCGACTTTGTCTTCCATAAAGCGAACCTTTTTCCACTCCACCAGCTCGCGCTCGGCCTCGGCGGCGCGGCGCTCCGTGAAGCTGGACTCCTCGGCAATTTCGGCAAGCTCGGCCTCGGAAATCGGCGGCTCACGGAAAGAACCTGTCATCCTGCGCGGAGTTCGCGAAGCGGGCGAAGCCGAAGGACCTGCGTTTCCCGCGTGCACCGTACTTTGTTCGAGCCCCATCCTTCGGCGTTCTTTGCGAAAGGGTGGGATCACTCGCCGCAAGTCCACTTCGTGCGGATGACTCCACGGCGAGCTGAGGCGC
>JASHTH010000447.1 GCA_030040655.1 Acidobacteriaceae bacterium
ATCAGCTTTGCGTAAAGTGTCGGCAGCCTCGTTGGACTGGCGGCGAGGGGCACGACGACCAAAGCCGCAATCAGTGTGGCGTAGTACAACGGCATGATGCGGAGGGAGCGACGCGCGTAGAAGTTTCGAAAGTAGCCTTCTCTTCCCTTGGAATCAAGCAGAATCCCGGTGATGAGGAAACCGGAAAGAACGAAGAACAGGTCGACCCCGCACCACGTGGACTCCTGGAAGAACCGCCAGATATACACCTGGGGACCGCCATCGCCTTCGATTCTGAGCGTATGGTACGCCAGCACGAGGAGGATCGCGATTCCACGAACGCCGTCCAATGCTGCGCAACGGCTGCCGAACGGAACTGCGCGGGCGTCGGGAGCTTGGAGTGAAATCATCGGGCTCTGTTCTGTCCGAGCGATGCAGACTTAGCGCAAGGCTCGTCCTGATTGCGGATTGGCACTTCTGACTGGAACGCTGGCATCGCGGCCTGGGGAGATGGAGTGTTTGGCGCACCGATCTTGCGGCTTCGCGCCTCGATCACGACGCCGGCCGCGACTCTGGCGAACGCCCGCGCGGCGGTCCGGCCGAGCGGCAATGACAGCATCCACTTGCAGCGAGGAACACGAAAACCGAGCCACTCCGGCTCGATCCACCGCAAGGAGAAGTTTGTGGAGAGAATCGATGCGATCTCCCTGCGAGTCCTGAAGGAGACGCGCTCGTCGAGGAAGGGAAATGCGCGCTCGAACCAGGCGTCGCCCTCTCCCCAAAAGTCGAATCCAAAGCCGAGGTTCCGCATCGCTCTCGCCCACCGGTCGCGAGCCGGACTGGGCCGGAACCAGTGGACACAGGGAAGGCTTAGGTGAGGCTCGCGCACAACGCCGAGAGTGGGGAAGATCCCGATCATGACTCCATGAGGCTTGAGCACCCGGTAAATCTCCTCCACCGCTTGCGAGAGGTTCTCGACGTGCTCGAAAACCTGGTTGTGGACCACGATGTCGAAGAAGTTATCCGAAAAACCGAGGCGGCCATCCTTGATCTCGCGGAGGGTTTCACCGTCACAACCCCACGAACGGGCCAGATCGGCATCTTCGCTCCGATGACCGTCGTAAAAAGTCTCTGCGCCATAGGCTTCGAATCCGGCCGCCCGCGCGGCGGCCACCAGCGCTCCGTTGCCGCAGCCGAAGTCGAGCGATCTCGATCCCAGACCCAAGTGGGCGATCTTCGCGTAAAGGTAGCGATTGTTCGGACGAAGCGACTGCGGAGTTTCGCTTGCTGGGCGGCTCATCGTATATCAGGCCTGAGCGGCTTAATCCGCGCCTTCGGCGACGAGAACACGGACGAATGCGGGGGTCGGTGGAATTACCGCTGGCGACGAGCGACGCGTGTGCAACTCCTGGCGGCGCAGGGCGCGAAGATGATCCTCTTCGGCTGACAAGCTCGCGACGAGGATGGCAACGAAACTGTAGGCCAGGAAATCGGCCGGCTCCTGCGCGTATCCGAAGAGTCCGGGGACTTCCACATTGGCGCGCAGGACGAGAAAGATCGCCGCGAACAACGCCCATTGTCCGTTCCTCCACGTTTCCCACCGTCGAAAGGCCAGCAGCCAAGCGCATCGAACGACATAAGCAAACAGAGCGATGACCGCTGCTGCTCCGAAGATCCCCTGCTCGGCCAGAGCGGTCATGAACTCGTTGTGGTATCCTCCGGCGACCATTGCGGCAATCTCGTGGGTCATCTTGTATTCGCCGGGGAGCCGCGAAACGAGATCGTCACGCCACGAGACATAGCCATAACCGAAGAGCGGCCGCTCGGCGAACTTGTCGAGAGCCACGGACCAGACGTCCCAACGGCCCTCCGATGCTTTCGACATGGTGCGGAAAGTCGTTTCCCGGCTGGAGGAATAGACCACGGCTGCGAGCGAGGTGCAGGCGCAAAAAACAATCATCCACGCTACCACACGCATGGGCAGCTTTCGGCTTCGCATCCCGGCGATCAAAGCGATGAGAAGAAGCGAAGCAGCCGTGGCCAGCGGCGGCATTCGGGTTCCCGTGAAAACACTGCAGATAATCAGCAGCCCTATTCCAATCATCCAGAGGAGCTTGCTTGGGCGGAGAATGCACAGCGCGCAGAGGAAGCAAAACATGCAACTGAAAGCCGCCGGATTGACCATGACCCCGGAGTTGATGGCCACGGCCTTGTAATGGTGGCGGACAGCTTCGTAGGTTGGAAGCGTGAGGCCCATATTACCGACATACGTTCCCAGTAGCAAAGCGCCTATGATGCACGCCGCAACGACCAATCCAATGCCGTAGAGCCGCGCGGCGGCGCGATGGCGCAGGGCCCGTGCAAAGGAAACACAGTAAGCGGCCATGAGACCGAGTTTCAGCCACTCCTTGAGAGCGCGGTCCGGATCGGTGGCGAGCAGGCTGGGCACGAGCATGGCGATCACCAGGACCGCCATGACGGCGCCGAGCTGCCACTCGGCCCGGGTGGCGGGCTTGCCGCTCCACAGCAAGGCAAGCAGCAGAGAACTGGTGAGCATGACGGGACGGAGCAGGGGAATTGCGAGATCGCGATTCACGGCATACAGCGGCCAGAACACACCTAACATGGCGGGAGCGAGGAGCATGATCGCCTGCGAGAGCAACAAGCTTCGTGAGTAGCCGGGCGCGCTCATCCTGCCGCCTCCGCTGCTGCCGGAACGGAGGCAACTTCCGGCTGCGCGCGCAAGGAAAAGCAACTGCGGAGATTCAGCAGCAGTGCGCAGCCCTCGGCGGCGACGGAGCACCAGATCGCACAGGCGGCGTCCAAGCGGCCGGCCGACACAAGCCGGAAAAGGCAGGCGGCGGAGTAGGCGATCATTTGCCGCTGCACATAAGTTGCGCCGCGCGACTGAATAAAGAGGTAGCGTGCAGTCACCGTGTTGATGGACATCACCGCGACATAGGCGATCCAGGCCGGAAGGAGCCCGGCCACCGTGCGCAGCTCGGCGTTGTGAAACTTGCCATGCATGTAGACCATGCGAATGATCGGGTAGCGGAAGAGAAGGAGAGCAACGGCAACCATCGCGGTGAGCGCGACCACGACCGGGAGCCAGCGCCGAAAACTCGCCGGCCGCTCGGGGTCGGCCGCGGCACAAAGCCTGGCCTGGACGAGCTGCGCCATGGGCATGGACATCAACGTATAGCCGAGCAGGCCAATCCGCATCGCGCAGTTGTTGGCGGAGACGATTCCGACGCCCGACCGGGACATCGAGTAGATGATGAGAAGCTGGTTTGCCGCGAAGCCAGCGTTTTCAAGGGAAGAAGCCCCGAGCTGGCGCAGGAAGGCGCGAAAGGCAGGGATTTTCCAGACGGGCGCCGCCGCGAAACGAAACGACGCCGGCTGCAGCGCGACGATACGTATCAGCGCGTAAAGACCGACCAGTCCGAAGCCCGCGGCCATGGAGACGGGAAGGCTCAGATCATTGAGCGCTCCCGCGGCGTAGATGCCGATGAGCCAAAGGGTCATGACCAGAAACGGCAGGCCGGTCATGATCATGCTCGAGATGTTCTTCCCCCCCGCGGTGCAGATTCCGGCCCAGATGCCGATGCAGACCACGGGAACAAAACAGAGGCTGAGTATCCCGAGCGTGCTCAATGCGTTCTCCGAGCCGGTACTGTGAATCACGCGCAGAAGCTGCGGCGCGGTCGCCAGCATCAACCCCGTGCAGAGGGCTCCGGCGAGAATTCCCAGATAGGTAAGCCCGGGAAGCCAGTCGACGTCGGACCCTTGCCGGCGACCCGCCGCAAAGGCGGGAGCGAACGCCAGGGCGAATGCGCCGCACATGTAGCTGGCGAATGTCATCGGCAACTGCTGCAGCGCGAAGTAGGCATCGGTCACCGCGGAGAGGCCGAACTTGGCCGCGATGAAGGCTTCGCGAGCGAAAGCCGCGACTTTGAAGAGGCCGCTTGTGGCCAGTGCCAGACCGACCAGCAGCAACGGCCCGCCCCGATGGCGAAAGAGAGCTTTCAATTGCGACATGTATGAATCACGCGCGGATGCGCTTGATGCCGTTTCTGGAGCCGGTTGCATAGTAGTAATAACCGTATTCGGAGTCAAAGCTGCGAACCTTGTTCATGACCATTCCGATAACCTGTGCCCGGTTGCGCAGCAGCGAGGAGACCGCCGCGGAGACGGCTTTGCCCGGTGTGTCGCTGGCCTTGATCACCATGAGCACACCATCGGCAGTTCCGGCGATCTCCTGCGCCTCGGCGGCGCCCAGAATCGGCGGGCAGTCGATGAGGGTGAGATCGAAATCCCGCGAGAGCTTGGCCAGCATCGCAGAGAAGCCCATGCTAATGAGATTCGCTGCGTGATGGGTGGGTGGACCTGCCGGAATCAGAAACAAACCTGGAGGGTCGAGCGGGACGATTGCGTCTCCGCACGTTTGCTGACCTTGGAGCACATCGGCCAAACCCGGCGTTATAGCGACATCGAAGGTCTTGTGCATGGCCGGCCGCCGCATGTCGGCTTCGACAAGCAGCACCTTCTTGCCCACTTGCGCCAGCGAGCGCGCCAATTGCGCCGCGGTCGTCGACTTGCCTTCGCCATGCAGCGCGCTGGTAATCGCCACCGAACGCAATCTTCCCTCATCGACGGCCAGATTCACCGCCGTGCGTAAACTGAGGATCGCTTCCGTGAATCGAGCGGTCGATTGCGACGCTTCCTGAGTGGGAATTTTGACGCCGAACATGGACGGAGGGGGAGGAGTAATCGGGGGAAGCCGCCGCGCGCTTGGCACCGCGGCGAGGACGTCGATGCGCAGCTTTTCGGCGACATCTTCCGGCCTTTCGAAGGTCGTGTCGAGTGCGTTGGCCAGCACCGCGGCAAGAATGCCGAGCAGCGCGGACAAGATGAAGGCCACAGGTAGATCGACACCCAGCCGGGGAAAGACATGCTGTGCCGGGGGCCGCGCCTCGGCATAAAGCTGCAACGCCGCGTCGTCGAAGGGCCGGTTGATGCTTGCCACCACGTTTTGATCGAGAAGGCTATCGTACAGTTTCCGATCGCTTTCGGTCTGGCTCAGGAGCTGCTCGTACTGCTGCGCCGGCCCGTGCAGTCCGTCAACCTTCGATCTGGCCGCGGCAACTAGGGCAAGCAACTTGCTTTCCCGAGCCTTTGCCTGCGCCAGAGCCGCGCTGGCGCGCTGGCGGGCGTCGGCAACCATTTCATCCAACTGGCGCGTGAGCTCCTCCACCTGCCGACTGGCTTTCGCATATTCGGGGTGGTTTTCGCCGTAGTAGGAGCGAGCCGCGGCAAACTGCTGACGCGCGGCATCGAGGCGAACCACAGCTTGATCCAGCGACGTGTCGGGAATCGAGCGCAGCGACTCGATTGCTTCCGCCGTGGCGAGCGTACCGGACTTATTCAGCACTTGAAGGATCGATTCCTTATTGGCGCGCTCGGCCTGCACCGCTGTCAGCTCAGCGTCGAGCTGCTGCAGCCGCGCGCCGGGCATGCTGGCTTGTTGAGCGTCCACGATGCCGAGCTGTTTCTCGTATTCGGCCAATTCGCGGCTCGACTGATTCATTCGCGCCCGCAACGATTGCAGTCCTCCGTCCACTGCGCTGGTAGCCTGGTTGAGCGATCGTTCACCGCTGTCGTTGGCGTGCAGGACCAGCGATTGGGCGATCGCGTTGGCGACCTCGGCGGCCAACTGGGGGCTGGTCGCCCGGTAAGTGATCCGCAGAAGATACGTGTTTGGCGGCCTGGTGACCTGCAGGCGACGGAGTTCGATGGGCGCTTCGCGCAATCTTTCCAGCTTCTCGCCGGAAAGCCCTTTCGATTGCCTCTCGACCTCCAGCAGGTTGAACCGGTCGGCAACCGGCCGAAGCACCGGATCGGACTTCGCCAGCTCGACGAGCGTGGTCACGATCTGATCCATGTCATCGGCCGTCCCCTCCTGCTGGCTTTGGTCCGTGACAACGGCCGCTTGATGGCGATCGATTTTGACCAGCGCCGACGCCTCATAAAGGTTGGGAATGGTGCACTGCATCGCAATGGCCGCAGCCAACGCCGTCCCGATGAAGGCGAGAAGCTTCCAGCGTTGCCGTTTCAGCACTCGAATCAGGTCCGCAAGCGAACCGCCGCCCTCCGGCGGCGTCGAATCGGTGACGGCGAACAACGGCGGAGACGGCAGCATCGACGCCCGCCCGCGCGGCGCGTCGATCGTCCGTAGCTCAGTGCTCTTGTCCATGATTCAGGATGAGGAGGGTGCGGTACTCTAGCGCCAGATAATCAGGCCGGAAGCCGTCGCTCCGCCGAAGTTCGCGATCTTGTCGAGCACATCCGCGCTGAGATGGGCTTTGGTGTTTTCGGGGATATAGAGGATATCGTTGGGAAGCAAGGCAATGTCCGGCGATTTGCGGTGCAGAATGTCGCGAAGCGGCACCGCGATCTCCTGGCGGGCGGAGCCCGGGTTCGCGCGGTATACATAGGCATTTTTGGCGGTGAACGATAGCACGCCTTGCGACATGGCGAGAGCTTTGAGCAGCGTGGTCCCACCCATCTCGTTGAGAGGGTACGCGCCCGGGTTGCGCACATTGCCCACGATGAACAGCTTTGGCGCCTCGGGCACGCGGATCTCTTCGCCGCCATGTAGAGTGAGATTCAACTGTGGATCCTGACCCGAAAGCAGGTCCTTGATTGGAATGCGAATCGGCTCGGCTGCGTGGCCGGCGCCATCGTTCCGCGATACGATCAGTTCCGGACCGGCTTCCGGCGCGATTCCCTGCGCGCGCGCGATGGCGTCGAGCAATCTCAGGTTGCCGACCGCGGGCATGACGGTCGGGGAGCGAACCGCACCCACCACGCTTACTCGTCTGCTGCGATAGTCGAGCACAGCGACGGAGACAACGGGCGCGACGAGAATCCGCTCCTCAACGAGGCTTCGCGCGACTGCGTTGGCGATGGCCGTCGGCGCTTCGCCCGCGACCTTCAGCTCGGCATTGGAAATCGGCAACGTGATGGCGCCCCCAGCCGAGACGCGATAGCTTCGCGTCAACTCGGGTGAGCCGTCGACCGTAATGTAGATCAGGTCGTCCGGACCCACCGGCTCATCGCCGAGATTTGCCGCCCAAACCTCGCCGTTTGCCTGCTCCCCGGGCTGTGGAGCCTGAGATTGCATGGGCCAGTCGCAGGCCGCAGCCGCTAGAGCGAGGAGAATGACGAAAAGTCGCCTGTTCATCAGCCCTCCGCCCATGAGCCCGCCGCGTATGTTTCCGGCGGACGCAGCGCGGCCGGCCCTTTGCGAAACAAATTCGCCTCTGGTCTCACAGGTTCGAGATCGGCGGCGTCCACTTCGACCGCCACGCTACGCATGAGCATTTCCATCGTGATCACGAGCCGTAACTCGCTCTTGATTCGCGCCACGATCCCGACGGCGCCGCAGAGCGGACCGCGGCAGACCCGCACCCGCTCTCCGACGTTGAGAAACGGATGCGGCTCGCATCTGCAGCCATGCAGTCCAGACCGCAGGATTTCAATTTCGTCCTCGGCAAGCGGCTCGGGCCCTCGCGATCCCACAATCCAAAGCACGCCTGGCACGTTCAGAACCTGCACTCGATGGAGCAGCGGGATGTGCACGAAAACATAGTTGGGAAAGAGCGGTTCGTGAAGGGTAACGCGCGAACCATCCTTCCAGCGTCTTGCAAGACTGTAGAGGGGCACGTAGTGTTCGATTTCTCGGGCGTCGAGATAAGCGGCGACCTTCTTCTCATGGCGAGGCGCGGTATAGACCGCGTACCAGTGCGCTACACATTCGCCCAACTCGGAAACGAACTTTGCGTGTATTTTTGACAAGGCTTCGCCATTCTCGCTTGGTAGCGGGTGTTTTCCACACGTTGAGGGGAGGTGCAACGTGGACTTGCAAGCACACTCGTGATCTCATCCGTTCGCGGAGCGACGAATCAAAATGCGCGACTCAATCTCGCGATTGCTTGCCCTGGAAGCTCAAACTATCGCTGAAATAGATCAAGGAGGTTAAGCAGTGATTAATTTCGTTTATGAGAATCTGTCGAAATCGTAACCGGCTCGGATTATTGGTATTTGCGGCTCAGGTCGCGTAGATCGACAGAACTCAAAAAGCTGCGGGCATCGGAAGACAATGTATCGTACACGCCAGAGGACGAAAGTCTGCCGTGCGGCACATCGATTCGGAAGAAGATCGAAACGGCGCGTTCCCCGCGAGTGCTGAAATCTATCGGGTCAACGATGAGTGCCAGGTAACTAGCCGGTTTGTGGTAGTACACGACAAGGCAGGAAGACGGCGTGCAAAAGGCGTTTCCCGCAAGACTGTCGGTCGCCCCGTCGCTATAGTACGCAGTGTCGAACAGCACAGGTTGCCCATTGGCCGTCGAGAAGATGACATCGCGTCGCATCTGAGGCCATTCGCCGTGCGCCATCCAACTGTCATGCATAGTGTGCTCACTTGGATTGAGCCAAACCCCAAGAAGGATTTCCTTTGCTTCGGGGCCGGAATAGGCAGCCGATTCCACGTGGAGCTCGCCGTCGTCTTCCTCCTGCCAGGTTCTGCTGAGCCGGTAGGCGCCGATCTGCCGCGGCATAAGATGGTTCAACTGATCGCGCGTCACTTCGCCGCTGCGAACTGTGAGGACAAGGCTCTTTCGATGATGTTCAATCGCCCGAACTCCGGGGAGGATGCAGACAACTCCCAGCGCGGCAAACGCGGCCAGCTTCCGGTAAATCGATAAATCGCCGGCTGGACCGAGTGCCGCTTTGAGATCCGGGCGCGAATCGGCCGGCGCATTTCGCTCGGTTCGGGTCAAAACCCAGAAAAAGAGAACAGCAGCGATCAGAATCAGAAGACCGCCGATCGCATAATCGGCCTGCTTCGCTCCACGTTCGAGGAAAGGATGTCCCAGAGCCACCCGGTAATAGATCACCAGACCGCAAAGACGGATTAGGTTGAAGAGGTATCCCAGCAGCAGAGCTCCGACGACATACGATCCCCATCGCAACAGCGACACTCGCTTGAGATAGCCGGCAATAAGGGCAAGATATCCCATCGTAACGGCTCCGCGCAGGCCGTCGCATCCGCGAGCAATGAACATGCCGAAATCCGGAGCGAACATCAGCCGGAGCAATTCCGGATTCGCGGGCGCGAAGCCGATCCCGACGGCAAAAGAACGGGCGATCTGGGCCGAAAAGCCCTGCAAGGGGAGGTCGATGTACCTCGTGCTCAAAGTGGGCACCGGTTGTGCGCAAAGCAGCAGCGCCAGCGGGAACCAGGCCTGCCGCCAGACGCGTGTCCCGCCGAATAGAAGGACCAGGCCGCTTCCGAAGCAATAGAGCGCGACTTTGGGTGCAAGGAAGTCGAATTTGAAGTGATCGACGGCGCCGATCCAGGCGATCTTTCCCCGGAAAACGGACATGGCGAGAGAAGCGCATATCGGCAGCAATCCCCACCATGTCCCCTGCAGTTCCCAGTTGCACTGCCGCCATGCACGCAAGGTGAGGACGAGGCTTGCGAGCACGATTAGCATTCCGATGGATCGCAACGGGTCGTTGGTCCAGATGTCCCAAAGGCTGAGAAGCGCTGTGGAGAGCCCGACGGTTCCCAGAGCCACCGAGAGAGCAAGAAGCAGCCAAGCGGCGGAAGTGCGGGCGTCGCCGGCGCCGGGGAAAATCCGAGTTGCCCTGGCCGGCGAGTCGGCGCATGCTTCCGACGATCCCGCACTGGCAGGAGCCCTATAAGAACCGGTGGCTTGGATCATCGATCACTTCCGGATGAATGTGCCCAGGGCGCCCGCAGCAGCAGGATGGTGTTGATCCGGCTGCTGCAGGGCAACCTCGTCGCGCATTCAATGCTTCGTAAACAGCTCGATCGGCTGCCAGATCGCCCCGCTGATATCGATAGCATAAGCCTTCTCCGGCGAAACCAGATAGAGCGCCTCCACGGCGCTCGATCCGTCGAAGATGAGGAAGCGGCCGGATGCTGCGGCTGTATAGCTCTCGCCAATGCCAACGTCAAGCGGCGCGGGCCGGCGGGAGAATCTCGAAGCCGGCCGCGGGATTCTGGGCGCCGAATCCACCACGCCGCCGAGGATCGGCGCGACATCCTGATTGCCGGTCAGTATCCCGGCTCCGTTGGCAACAAACTCGCCGCTGGTGGCCTTCTGTTCCACGAATCCGTACCACAGCGAGCCCTCGGAATAGCTTCCATCGAAGCTGGAGGCATTGAAGCCTCCAGCAGACTGGCCTTCGAAGTAGAGGAAGCTCACGCCGAGATTCCCTTGCACGGCGAAGCCCTGATTCGAACCGGCAAGATAAGCGAAACGCGCGGGGCTGGTTCCACTGATCGTCACGCGCCCGCTGGCGTCGACGGCGTACGTCGAGCTTGCCGTTTGCTCGAGAGCCACATCGCCCGCATCGTTCTGATCGTAAGACTCGCTGTATTTTCCCGGACTGGTCCAACTGAAAATCCCGGCCTGAACGAGCCGGTTGTTATAGCCGGTGGAGTTCGTGTCGCTCAGGGCCTGGTCGACGAGGATACTCGTCCCGGACAGCGTCGAATTGCTGAAAGAGATTGAGGCCGGACGCAAATACCCGGTACCGGCCACCACGGCGCTTCCACCCTGGCCGCCGGTATCGGTGCTGAGCAGGAGGATGCGGTTGGTCCCGGCGACATAGAACACGTAATGGTTCGTTCCGCCGCCGGAAAGATTCAGCGTCAAAGTGCCGCGCCCGGTCGAATCCAGGGTATAACTGCCCCCAAGGCCCACTTGCGACTGGTATGCGTTCGCGAGATTTCCTGAAGAATACTTGTCCTGACTGATATCCATCTCGCCCGTGGTTACGCTGCTGCTGCCGTCGAGGGCGACATAGCCGGCGTTTGCGCCGCGCACTTCGTCCCCATTGCTGCTGTCAAGCTTGATACCCTGCATTCCGAAAGCCCAGCTTCCCTTGACCGTGTCGGCGCCGATCGTCGACGAGCCCTGAGCATAGAATGCTCCAGAATCGATCTGCCGAACGGTCTGATCGGAGACAAGGCGCCCGCCGCCTGCGACTCCGCTGGAGAACGAATCCAGCGCGAAGCACAGATTCACGGTCGCTCCGCCGGTGTAGTTGATCGTCAGGAGCCCGCGTCCGTCGCTTCCCACCGAGTAGGTCCCCGTGAATGCGCTTTGCTGGGCAGCGGTGAAGTGAGCCCCGTTGGAATCCGACAGGCCCGCCGAAATATTGCCGTTCCCGTCGGCCGTGAAAGCGCCCACATCCTGGCTCGACTGGCCGTCCTTGGTCGGATCGGTCTGCGTGAACTGGAATGAGTAAACGCCGTTGAGCTCGGAGTTGCCGCTTCTGTCGTTGGCGCAAAGCGGTCCCGTCGGAGAGTTGATATCAAAATTCATGGACGAGCTGGCGCTGCCCGCCGAGGTCGTGACAGATATCTTCGCGGTTCCGGGATTGGCAATCAGATTGGCCGGAACCGTAGCGTTCAATTGAACGGAACTGACCCGGGTTGTCGCCAGTTTCGTGGTGTTCCAGAAGACCGCAGCGCCGGCGACGAAGCCCGTTCCGTCAACGGTGAGAGTGAAGCTCCCTTCGCCCGCAGTAATGGAGTCGGGGAAGAAGTCCGTAATGGATGCTTGCGGCGCATTGATGGCAAAGGTTGCCGGGATCGACGTGCCGCTCGGCGTGGTTACGGTCACTTTGGCGGTCCCAGCATTCTGCACATCCGATGCCGGCACCGATGCCGTAAGTTGGGTGGGGCTTTTGTAGGTCGTCTTCAGTGGCGCGCCATTCCAATTCACGGTCGCGCCGGGGACGAAGTTCGTGCCGTTGACGGTGAGGGTAAAGCCCGCCGCGCCCGCGGTGATCGAGTTGGGAGACAGGCTTGTGATGGTCGGCTTGGGAGGCAGGATTGTGAAGATCGCCGGAGCCGAGACGCCTCGTGAAGTGGTAACGGTGATACTCGCCGTCCCTTTTGCTGCTATATCGCTTGCGAGTACTGAGGCGGTCAATTCGGTGGCGCTGACAAATTTTGTCGTCAGGGCTTTGCCGTTCCAATGCGCTTGAGCGCCGGAGATGAAGTTGAATCCCTTGACGGTAAGGGTAAAGCCTGGGCTGCCGGCATCGGCTGACGCGGGAGCGAGTTCGGTTATACCTGGAATCGCCGCGCCGATGGCGTACTGCACTGCAGCCGACGTACCCCCTGCGGTCACCACCGTAATCGATGCCGTTCCCTGGTGGGCGATGAGCTTGGCGGGAACGGAAGCGGTGACGAGAGTCGAGCTCTTGAAGGCCGTGGCAAGCGCTGTTTTCTTGCCGGATTCGGTCCAATCGACAACCACACCCTTTTCGAAGCTCTTGCCATTTACCGTGAGGGTGAACGAAGGAAATCCTGCATGCGCCGAGACTGGCTTCAGGCTGGTGATGACCGGCTTGGGCGGCAGGACAGTAAATTTCGCAGGAAGCGATGCGCCGGCGGCAGTTGTAACTGTAATATCCACGCTGCCTTGTTTCGCGATGAGCGAGGCCGGGACAAGCGCGGTCAGCTTGCTCGCGCTCACGAAAGTTGTTGTCAGCTTGGTGGCATTCCAATTCGCTGCCGCGCCCGTGGTGAAGTTGGCGCCGCTGATCGTCAGCGTAAACCTGGTCCCCCCCGCATTGACCTCGTTGGGGCTGAGAGCGCTGATGGAAGGCTTTGCGGCCCATGCCGCATCTCCAAGGAAGGTCATCAAACCGAAGACGAGTACGAGAACAAACCGCATCGACAGGCGCAGATTTTGCATTGGAATATCTCAACTCCGCCGGATATACCCGGAGCCCGCAGGGCGCTTGCACCGCAGGCGGTGAAAATAGAAGCTGAAGAAGATCGCGAGCTGGATGAAATCGGATAAACCGTTCGTTCCATGCTCCGCCACCGGATTTTAGTCGTCAAGCGATTCCGAGGCGATGACGCGTCGATTCTTCGTCATTTAACAAAAGCCGCGCGATACGATCCCTCAGCTCAATATCGAAAATCCAATTTTTCACTTACGCCTCCCGATCGATGAACTTAAACCCTGATTAAGGAACTGCTGCGATGGAAACAGGCTGTGTCGGATCCGTGCCCGTGGAACTGGAAATCGCGGCAGTTAATGCCCCGGTCGTCGCGTTTAGCGAAAATGCCTCAAGATCAGGTCCGCCGCCCGAGTCGATGAGCAGTACATAATTTCCGCTGCTGTCTTCGGCCAGGCCGACGGGATCGATTCCGCCGGCGATCGTGCTCCCGGCGGTAAGAGAGTATGCGGACTCCGATACCTCGAAGGCGAATTCCGCGACCGTCCCGGCCACTCCTCCGGCCTTGCTGTTGGCGACATAGACGAAACTTCCCGAAGAAATCGGCAAAATCGCATTGGGCGAGACGCCTCCGCTCGGATACGGGGAGCCTGGAGCCTCGGCCAGTGTGGAAGTGAGCGAGGCGTAATTGAAGGCGCGCAAGCCGCCGGAGTTGCCGGTCGAATTACCGAAGGCCTCGCCCACATAGAAAACGCGGTTCTGCGGGTCGACCGCGACGGAGAGCGCCGATCCGCCGAGGTTTTTCACCGGGATCGTGAGGGCGAGCGATGACTCGAAAGGATTGGAATTGCTCGCCAGAAACGGCATCACGACCGTTCCGCTCGGTCCGTCGGCAACGAAAACGTGACCGTTGTCCGGCGACAGAACCACCTGTTGAACCGCCGACGCCGGCAAGGCGGCCTGTTGATTCGCGCCCGATCCAAGCAGGCCGGTGGTGGAATCGAGCGGAACGGCGGTTAACGCGCTTGAGCCTGGACCTGCCTCCACCAACCAGGCGCCCGTTGCGTCGACCTGCATCGTGGACGCAACTTCGGTCACGATCACTTGACCATTGTTCCCTGCGGTCAACGCGCCGGAGGTGGAGTTGATCGTATAGACGAAGATTCCCGAGTCCGTGCCCACGTAGAGGAACCCTCCGGAAGGCGCGATCGCGGCGGCGTAAGGCTTGTCCTTCAGGGCATAGGGACTGCCGGTAATCTTCGACAACTTGCCATTGGAGATGGAAAAGCCCGCAATCTGTTTCGTCGCCTGATTCAGGACATAGAAAAAGGCTGCGACCGTCGGGGTCGAGCAGTTCGAGGTGCAGCCAGGATTCCGGCTGGGATTCGTTCCATAGGGGGATTGCCAGAAATCTCCACAGCCGGCCAGCAGCGGCAAAATGACCGCGCCAAGCCCAGCCCATATCGAAGCCTTCCTGAAGCTGCCGTTTCCCCGACTCGGATTCCGCTCGTTCCTGAATATCTTCATCTCGCTATGCGCTCAAGACTTTCCGTCTCCGGCTCGCCTTCACTCCTTCCTGAACTCCCATCAGCGCGAGGCCGCAGCCTGCGACGGTACGGCTTTGAGTTGCATCGCGATCCAGCCGGTGATCCCTGTCGTCGTCCATGCTTCGCGATGAGCATTTCGATCCGCATAACGCACCAATTGGCTCGGCGGCACTCGAGCAGCGATCCGGTCTCTGGCTGACGGAGGCGTATCCACGTCATCCAGAACCTGCTGCACGCGATATTCACGATCCTTCAGCCGGGAGAGATAATCGACCGGGTCGACCTTGGAAGCCTTGTCGAGGAAATCGGCGCTTAAGTATCT
>JASHTH010000448.1 GCA_030040655.1 Acidobacteriaceae bacterium
GGTGTGTCATATCCGATCCTTTCATCGACATCAGGACCGGGAATCGGCGACCAACTGGATGCGGCTCTAACGGTGCGTCGAACTCCGGTATTCCTAAAAGTTAATCCCGGGAAGAATCCGCCGCCCTGCCAATCCCGCCAATATGCCTTCCATTCGCGCCAAAATGTACCAGCGAAATCTGGGGCATTTGGCGCCGGTCAGGCAAGGCGGGGATCTCACTTAGGCATTGGAATCGAGTCAGCTCTGCCGGCGTCGATTTCGGTAAACCAGAGCGTATCGCCCGCGGGTTCGATTCCAGTCGGTCTCTTAAGCCCGTTCTTGAGCACAGTGACGCTCGCCTTGTCTCCGCTGATCGTCAAGGAAACGATCACGCCACCACCGTTTTCGGCAACGAAGAGCTTGCCGTTGGCAGCGCGCATACCATCGGGCCCTTTGAGTGGTTGGTCCGTGGAGATCTCGACGGGTTCTCCCGCTTTGACATCCGCTCCGACCGGGATGCGGTAGAGTTTGCCGGTGAACACGCTGTTTACATAGAGCGTGCCATTCAAAAAGGTGATGCCGTCGACGCCCCTCAACACCGGATGATCGAGGAAAAGGTCTGCGACCGCGGCCCCTTTGCGGAGTTTGTAGACTTTGCCGCCGAAGGTGTCTGTGATGTAAAGCGCACGATCCGGTCCATAAGAATAATCGTTGCAAGCGGTATTGTCACCTGGGAGGTTCCAACGGAATTTCGGTGCGCCGGTCGATAAATCGAAACCTCGCAGTGCGCTCCGCCCGTGCATGGGAGGGCTGTTCGGAATGACTGTCCGTTGGCAAGTCCACAACGTATTGCTGGCTGCATCGGCAAGCATGCCTAAGAATGAGGTCCCTGGTCCTTCGGCACTGACGTCGATGAACTTCTCAGCAAAAGTGGAACCCGGGCGTACTTTGTACACGAAGGGCGAACTGGCGCTGCCAACGATCAAGATGCCGCCCGGCGCGATGGTCAAACTTTCCGGCCGCGACTTGTCATCGCCGATCACAATTGCAGCCGCAGATGCGCCTTCGGCGAAACAGATCACAAGAACCATGCAAACGATCAGGGTTCGGCGAGCGTTCCATTGAGCCATCGCAAATCTTCTCAGTCTTAATCCTTTGTGGCGAGTGGCGTTCGGTCCGATCGGTCGAGATTGCTCTCGGTAGAACTAGATACCGACAACGTAGAGCATCGAATCTGATCCTGCACTGCCGACCGCGCCAAAATGGCTGCGAATCGCGCCAATCGAACATTGCAAAGTTTGTCGTATTTTGCAGGCAATCTGGCGCATATTGCGTGGTCCGAGGAGGCAAATCCGAGTACGCTAGACGTTGGAGGGATTTCGATGGTGAAGCACTTCCGTGTTCCCGGTCGCCTCGCCTTGAAACTGAAGGAGTTTGGCGTTTCCATTCCCGCGGTGTTGCGCAGAGCCGGCTTGCCACGAGATCTGTTCGATCAAACTCGCATTCTTGTGTCGACCAGCGAACTGTTTGCGCTCTGGCGGGCCATTGAAGCCGTGAGTTCCGACCCGTTGATAGGTCTCAAAATTGGAGTGGAAACAAAGACGGAACGCTTTCACCCGATGGCGATCGCAGCTCTCTCAACACAGAATCTCGTGGCGGCAACCGATCACATGGCCCGCTACAAGAAGCTGACCGCCCCGGAAGAAATCCTCAGCGAACTCAGCGATGAGGAATTCAGCATTGGATTTAGATGGTTACTTGCAGTCGATGCGGAGCCGCAGGTACTCACTGACTACTGCTTTTCCTGGACCATATCGCTTGCCCGTCATGGAACCGGAACGCGACTGAATCCTGTTCGCGTCGAGTATGTTCAACAACGTCCAAATTTGCGCGCGATTGAAAGGAATCTCGGCTGCAGAGTGATTGACGGAGCTTCGCGGAACACGATTGTCTTTCGCGCCGAAGATGCCACAGCGCCTTTTGTGACGCGTAATGCCGAACTGCTCGACCTGTTGGCGCCGCAATTTGAAGAGCAGTTGCGCCAGTATAAGGATGAAGACAGTTTCATCGAACTTGTGCACCGAAACATCCAAGACCGGTTGACCGGGCAGCGGCCTTCCATTGAATCAATCTCGCAAGCGCTCCATATGAGCCCTCGAACGCTACAACGGCGGCTGCAGGAATCAGGTTCCAGCTTTTTAAGGGTTTTGGATGAAGCCCGGCACCAGATGGCAAGATACTACCTCTCCAATTCTGTGCTGGAGTTGAACGAGGCTGCATATTTGCTTGGCTTCGAAGATCCGAACTCATTTGGCCGCGCGTTTCGGGCATGGGAAGGCGTGCCGCCAAGCGATTGGCGTGAAACGCACCGCGTTCAAGCTGCTAACTAGCGCGAATCGGTGCTTCGAGACCAGATCAATGTGTGATGCCGCCAGTTCCTGGCACACAAATCCGTTCAACTTCTCGATTTATGACAAATCGCCACTGCACTTCCTGACTGTGCTAGCGAGTTCGTGAAAATCGCTTGCCTGAAATGATTTCAGTATGTCAGTGTGCGTCAGTTCCTGAGTCGCGCTGAAGGACGCCGCGGCGCTATGTACATTTCGTAGGGTGCCGCCGTGCCAGCGACCGCTTCCGGTCCCGAAGGAGCCTGGCGATCCGCAATCAAGCATTTCTTCCGGAGACCGATTGGACGGACCTCTACGGCAATTCCTGAGTTGCTGTGGCCTTTTGGACTCTGCGCAAGGTCACCGCTCCCTGATGGTCGCGTCGACTCGAGTTCAGCTATTTCGGGATACAGTGACTCAGGAATTGCGATAGCCGTACGGGGAAGAGGTCGTTGAGTTGTCCTTTTTTTCCACCGGATTTCCTGCCAAAAAAGCGTATTTCACTGAATTCACATAGCTCATGCGGCCCGAGCTGCACTTAGCACGGGCAGAGATATCATCTGTATCTTCAAAAGCTTATTGCGGCGTCGATTTTCTCAAAATCATACGATACAAAGTCGCGTTGAAGATCAGGGCAACCCGCGCGGCTTAAGCCGCCTGCCAAGCAATCCGGTCACAGTGAACCGGCGCTTAAAAAAAGATTCCAGGTGAACGACTCCGAAATCACAATGGAAATTGCGGTTTGCCGCTCATCGGCTCTCCCCGCCAACTTCTCTCTTCCCAGCCCCATTTGAGCGCTGTATGCTTTTCCGCATTCCCGCCCTGCCGATCTTTCCGGCAGAGCGCGACCGCGGCGGGTTCTTCCGTCTACGCGAACCCCTGCACAAATCAACAGCTTTCGAGGAGGCCACCATGGGGTTTCTTTCTTGTCCTGGCATCGAAATCTCTGCTCGTTCCATTCGCGCCGGTCCCGAGCCCGCGGCGGCTCCGCTTTGCCAATCCAAAGCGGGTACCGCGATCGCCGCTGCCCACGCGGCAGACCTCCTCAAACGGCTTCGAATCCGCGCCAGCTGGGCTCTCGCCTGCCTGAGTCTCCTCCTCCTGCTCGCCTCTGCCTCACCGGCGCGCGCTCAGGCCGACTACGACAACACCAACCCCACGGGATGGTGGATCTACGTCGGACAGACAACGGATGAGATATTGAAGACCGTCTCCACCGAAAACGCGCGCGCCATCGACATCGCGGTCGACAACACAGCCGGC
>JASHTH010000449.1 GCA_030040655.1 Acidobacteriaceae bacterium
CGGATTGTTCCAAGTCAAGTACTTCTGTACCCGAGTACCGACATGAAACGCCGGTTTCTTCTTCCGCCTGTTCGGAAGGAAGATTCGTTTCCCATCTGCGTTGAACAGGGTCAACTTATCGAGTCAGAAGCTAAAGCGAAAAAATGCCTTCACGTCTTGCCGGGACAAAAGCCCCGGCAAGACGTGAAAGATAAAGAGAGCGGCAGCCTCGCGGGCCGTTTTTCGTCCACCGCCGCGGAGTTGGCTCTTCTGCTTCGCGCCGACGATAATTTGCGCTCGCAAATTCGATCATTTCTGCAGCATGCCGGTTTCCTAAACCGCCATAGCCGTGCCGGGCGACCCCTCTTTGTTTGACATTTCTCGTGGACTAGAGCTTGCGAAAAATCGGTCCCCATGAGTTGTTCCGTAGCCTGTTCCTGGTTTGCTGCATGAATAATGCCCACCTGTCATCCTGAATGCTTATACAGGTTGCGGAAAAACTCGCTCTGCGAGCGGTCTTGAAAGGGCACGGCTTTAGCCGTGTCTCCATGGGCCTTCGGCCCACCCAAAATGATGAAAAAATTGGGTGCCCCAGGTCCGTGTTTTCGGACCTGGGATAATGGGCTGCCCCCCTTTTGGCCGGCTGTTGGCAGAGGGTGGGATTCGAAGCGCGCGTTTTCAGCCGTGCCGAACAAGTCCTTTGTTTTTGATTTTTCTCACGGGCTTCAGCCCGCGAGAAACCGATCCTGGGAGTATTTCCGCAACCTCTATAGACGCGAGCGTCCCGGGAAGGAAATGAAGACGGCTGCCATGGGCACGTTCCCGCAGGAAGCGCTGAAAATGGCCTAGGGTGAAGCGAAGCGGAATCCTGGAAACCGAGCGTTAATTGAAGGGCAAGCTCCGTAGGGGCGTCGAAACTCCGCCACATTCTCGACGGAGCAAAGTCCCGCGAAGCGGGACACAGTCCAAGCATCTGCGACTCACGTCCGTTGGCGATCCGGAGATTTCTTTCGCCGGAAACAAATAGCCTTTGTGCGGTTCTTAAAGCTCGAATTTGTGCGCTACAAGAACTCCGGAACCGCTGGAAGGCGGCTTCGGCGCCGAGGATTCGCCGTTAACCGGCCTTGTGGAGGGTCAGGCGCACCATGGTCTGATTGAGTAGTTGATGGGCGATTTCGCCGAAGGTGATGGGGCCGGTGATGGAGCCGGTGGTTTTGCCCTCCAGACCAGCATAAAGGTAATTGAGGATGCAATTGCAGGCAAAGGCGGCTTCGCAATCGCTTGAGGCCGTAGCGTGCTCGAATGCTCTCGCATAGTCGGTGATGGGCTTGGCGAAGCGGTAGTCGATGCCCGGGAAGATGGGCGCGTAGAAGTCGACGGTTTTCGCCGCGGGATCGACCTTCTGGAAAGACACGTTGATATGGGTTCCGGAGTAGTCGCCGACCAGCGGATACTCGGTAGGGATGGCGTGCGCGGCCATGAATTCGGCCAGGTTCGCCTGCTTGCCTTCGATGAGGCAGTCGACGGCGCGGAATCCGGTGCGTTCAAAACGGACGACCGGACCGCTGCCCGGCTCGAAGATGTTGACGATGTCGAGGTTGGCGATCGTGCCGGCAGGCAAGGCGACGTGCAGCGCGCAGCAACGGTCTTCTCGAGCGGCCCCGGTCAATCCGTTAAAAACCGCCGCGGATTGCTTGCCGATCTGTTCCACGCGTACGCCGGCCACCCAGCCCACCACCGGGCGGAAGAGGAATCCATCGCAGTTGGGAGCCTGCTCGGCGAAGGATTTGTGAACCGCGGTGGAGGCCGGCATCGCTACGAAGGTGAAGCCGTTCTCCGGCGCGTCGTCGTAGAGTTTCTGGATGGAATCGGCGCCGTAGTCGCCAATGCGAACGGATTCGGTCATTCGAGGGACCGGCGTTAGGAAGATGCGATCTTCCGACATCACGCCGCCCGACTTGGTCATGAAGTAAGGAATGGTTCCGCCGATCCACTGGCCGCGCGGCAGTTGGGCCAAGGCTTCGCGGCTCCCTGCCAGGAAAAGGGGCTCGCCCGAGGCGATTGCGGATTTCACATCGGAGACGGTGTGCAAGGCGGCGTGTGAGACTGAGGCCATGACGAATCCTTTCCCTCACTCGAGGATCTGAGAGAGTTCGCCCGCAAACAGGGATTCGAACTGTGCAAAGAAGCGCTGCGTCTTTTCGGCCAGTTGCTGAACGTTGGCCAGCGACTGATCGCGTTCGTACGCCATCTTGTTGCTCTGAATGAGAAGGCCGAGGGTCGGTTTGGAAGACTGAAGTTGCCTCTTGCCGCTCACGAACCGCTCCCAGCAGGGATCGCTTGCATCGGGGACCATAAGGGCCTTGCTCCTCCCTATCCGCTCATCGGCTGATTCGGCAGAATCATCATGAGGACTGCGGGCGCTGGTGGGAGCTTGCGACTCTAAGTCGCTGCGGCCAAAGCCAATGGTGAAATGCTCTCGGCATTGCAACGGGCATACTTTTGCAAGTAGGCTGGTTCTGGCGAGGCGACCCCGCTCGGTTGCGCGAGCCGATGGAACAAGAGGAGGAATGTTTGGCCCCGAAGCTCAGGTGGCCGGCCCGCAAGGGCCGAACCAGAGAGCCCAGCAGTTTCCTGAAACTGCTGCGAACGACAACCTGGTGTGGCCCCGTAGCTCAGATGGATAGAGCAGCAGTTTCCTAAACTGCGTGTCGGAAGTTCGAATCTTCCCGGGGTCACCAACTTCAGGGTCCCAACGTCCAGCGTCCAGAGTCCAGGGCCCAGCCAGCGCCTAGGCGCCACTGCGGGCCTTGAGAATCCTCTTTGACTTCGCCGTGCGGGCAAGCTATAAATGTTGACGTCATGGAAGTTGTTTTCATGACATCGCCGCCGGCGGTCACTCAATGCCGGCTCAACCCCTAACCGCAATCGCCAGGATGCTCGGGAAGGCGGTGAAAGTCCGCCACTGCCCCGCAACTGTGAGCGCGACTGCCCTGTCGCTCGTCGGCAGCAGAGCAGGATCTTCAGCCGGCGTTTTCGCGTCCAAGCATTTTCAGAGTGAGCGTAGTCCGAAGCAAAAAGGTCAAGTCGCCGCGACCCCCAAGGAGCGGCGACATCGGAATTGAGCCGAAAAGGCCACAGTAACTCTGAAAATGCCGTAACCGCGAAGACGCTTGATCGCCACTGAAAGCGAGCCATTGGGTGTTGCTTTCGGGAAGGCGGCGGAAGAAAGCGCAAGTCAGGAGACCGGTCCTCGGTGTTTCTCACCCGCTTGCGTTCCGAGGGGAACGAAGGAGCCACGATGCCTGTTTCCGCAACTTCGCGCCGCCGAACCCGCCGCACCCTTTTCCCCATCTTCATTCTCTTGCTCGCCTCCGCGGGAGCTTCGCTCTGCCATGCCGCC
>JASHTH010000450.1 GCA_030040655.1 Acidobacteriaceae bacterium
GACATGGCCGGCGCCAGTGACGGCCTGCTGCGGCTGCGGCCGGTGACCTTCCGCTACAAGAAGCCCTATGCCGACGGTTCGAAGCCGGTTCAATATGGGCTGATTGCCGAAGAAGTGGCCGAGGTGTTTCCCGATCTTGTGGTCCGCAACAAAGATGGCCAAGTGGAAACGGTGCAGTACTGGAAGCTGAGCGCAATGCTCCTGAACGAAATTCAAAAGCTATCTACTCACCGTGCTGAAGACGAACAGCAGATAGCTCAAGACGAGCTGAGAATCGGCGACCTCACCAGGGATCGCGAAGCCGATCGGGATGAGATCGCTCTTCTCAAGTCGCAGATCGCGGAACAGCGCCGCCAGCTCGACACGCAGTTTGCACAATTGGCCGCGCAGGTTCGCGTAATCCAAGAGACGATCAGGCCCAAGGACGCCGTCGGCTCGCAAGATATCCAGAAGGCGCAAGTTGCCGCGGCGCAATCGCCGTTGGCGCGAGAGAAATAAGCGGAACCGACAGAATGCGCTCAGCGAGTTGCCCCGCCGCGCCTTCTGAGTTCCTGGCGGATAATCGCCGATCCGAAAGCCTCGACCGCGCGAGAACGGGCGAGCCGAATGAGGGCCTGCTGGCTCGCCGGTGACAGGAGAGGACAGAATTGTCGACGAAAGCGCCCGGCGCGATGGACTGGGCGCTCAAGATCGGCAATTAAGCATTGGCGATCTTGGGCAAATGCAGAATCCCGATCGAAAGGTGCTCATTTTATAACGCAGTAGTATAGGCCGTCGGCTGAAGAACGCCGCTTTGCATTGTCGATTCTCTCGTTCTCCTCCATTCCCGGATGATCTCATCGCTTACCGGTCGAAACATTCTTTGATGTGCTTCCGGCTGTTGGCATAAACGGCGTGCAGGGCGGCGCGCGTCGATGGCGCTGCCGTCAGGCTGGGCAGTGTCCTGTGCCGCATGCGGCGTCACGTTCATAGGACGGCATTCGGCAACGAACTCTTGCCTATCAAAACGCACCCAATTCGGCAGAGTAGATAGAAGTCCAGCAAAAACCGACCCGTAGAATCACGCACCGCGGCTCCTGTGGCAGATTACTGAGTCGATGCTTCCGGTCGCTGGCTTATACAAATCCCCTACAACTCAATGTATGATCGGTTCTCAATACCGCCTGCGATCCCTCTGCTATTTGGTGGCCTCGGGCAATTGCGTGCAAGCCGCGGAGGAAAAAGCGATGGCGATTGGCGCAGTCCCCAACATGTGGAACGGCTTCGACGCGCAGATTGAGCTTTTCCTGAATCACTTTGCCGGCCGCTATGCGCATTTCGACGCGGTAATGGGTTGGCTTGCTGGGGAGCCAGTGGTAAAAGGCAGCCCGATCCTCTTCTTGATGTGGTTTTGCCTCTTCGACCCCGAGCGGCCCGGCCAGTTGCGAAAGGGATTCGAGTTCCTGCTCGGAGCTCTCTTTTTCTCAGTTTTTGCGTGCATCGGCGCACGAGGTCTGGCGATCATTCTTCCTTTTCGTACACGGCCGATGGCGACTCCGTTTCTCGACTTCCACCAGCCAGCCGGTTACGAAATGTACCACGTCAACTGGAGTTCGTTTCCCAGCGACCATGCGGCCCTGTACTTCGCACTGGCGACGGGGATCTTGATGATCTCCCGTCGTGCAGGCTGGTTGGCTATGGCGTGGGCGGCGTTCGGCATCTGCCTTCCTCGGCTCTACGTCGGCGAGCACTGGCCCACCGATATTCTCGCCGGCTCGGTCATCGGCATTGGCTCAACACTGTTGGTCACGATTCCGGCTGTACGGCAGTCGGTTCGGCGTCTAACCCTTCGATGGTACGAAGGTCATCCTCCCGTGTTCTTTGCCTTGCTCTTTCTATGGAGCTGCGAGACGATCAATCTCTTTGGCGACGTCCGGCATGTCCTACAGGTTCTCGCGCACTTGCTCTAGCAGGCTACTGAAAAAGGGCGAAGCGGAAACGAATTGCGCCACAGAGCATTGCACAGGGGCTTAAGCCCGCGCTGATCTTGAGGCACTTTCGGCACGACTGAAGTCGTGCCCTGTTGCAGAGCCACCTCGCGGAGAGTTTTGCCCCCGGGTCCTGGGCGGCGCAGCCGTGCAGAGCTTTTCGGTAAAGGGTGAGATTCTTCTCATCAAACCTCCGACCAAAGTTGGCAATGATTCCGTTTCATGTTTTCCTCGTTCCCGCCGATGAAGCCAATATCGGCTCCGGGTGTGGCCTGCCGGACGGCGGAGGTGTGGGAAAGTGTCAACGTTGCAGAGCGCAGTTCATTACCAGCCCCAGTCCGCCCTCCAAGGCCTTACCCTGGTCGAAAGCGAATCCGCATCCGGACTGCAGATCGTCGGCGTCAGCGCGGCCTGGCGCAAGCTGTTGCTCCAAGCCGAAATGGCCGCCCCGCACATGCAGGTGGGCACCATCGAAGGAGAGCACGGATCGGGCAAATACACTCTGGCCCGTTATCTCTTCAGCCGTTCTCCGCTGAGCGGTTCGCGTTTCCAGCGTCATGACGCGCGCGAATGGCTGGCCACGGACGCCGACCCGGCCTCGCTCTTTGGACTGACCTACCTCGACCGCGTCGACCTGCTCGCGCCTCCCGGTCAGGGACTGCTCCTCGGCGTTCTCAAAGCCTTGCAGGATCGCCCGCCCGGCCGCGCCGTGCTCGTCGCCTCCGCGCAAACCTCGCTGCGCCAGATGGCCGGCCAAGGCCTGCTGCTACCCGATCTCGCCTTCCGGCTCACGGCCGTCCGTTTCGTCATTCCGCCGCTGCGCCTGCGCAAGGAAGACATTGCCGTACTCGCCCAGGCACTGCTCGACCGCATCTGCGCCCGCTATCAGCAGCGCCCCGCCACGCTCGGCGCCGGCACGCTGGCCCGCCTCTTCGAGCACAACTGGCCGGGCAACGTGCGTGAGCTGGCCTCGGTGCTGGAAACGGCGCTGCTCGAAGCCGTCAATGGCGTCATCCGGCCCGCCGACCTCGCCCTGCCCACGGGCCACGAAGCACCTTTTCCACCGCAGCCCTCCCCGCAACCCGGCGACCTCTCGCTCGATGCGACCATTCGGCATCACGTCCGCTACGTGCTCGACTTGAACCACGGCAACAAGCTGCGCGCCGCGCGCCAGCTCTGCATCAGCCGCTCGACGCTGTACCGGATTCTGGGGAATGAAAGCGTGCTGGCTCGATAGAAGCTATAAGGGATTAAGGGGACTAAGGGACTAAGGGACTGAGGGACTGAGGGACTAAGCCGGTCCGACTTGGGCTGGGTACTTTCCTCGGCGGGGCCGCAAAGCAGGTCTACCGATCTGAAAATCTGCGCAGGCTTTCTGTTCCCGCGTCTACGGACCCTGGACCTTGGACCTCGTTTCTGAGTCCCTTAGTCCCCTTAGTCCCTCAGTCCCTACCCCGCCGCAATACTCATGGAGACGTTCGCAGCTTTGGCCGAGTGCGTGAGCGCGCCCACGCTGATGAAGTCGACGCCGGTTTCGGCGTAGGCGCGAATGTTTTCAAGGACAATGCCGCCGGATGCTTCGGTGGGGATCCAGCGTGTCTCCTGCTGGATGCGATCGATCGAAACCTTCACCTGCGCGGGCGTCATGTTATCGAGCAGGATGGCTTCGGCCCCGTGCGCGAGCGCCTCTTCAAGCTCGCGCGCGTTGCGCACCTCGACTTGCACGCGCTGGCCCGCCTTGCGCTTTTCCAGAGCCCTCGCCAGTACGGCCGGGATGCCGCCGCC
>JASHTH010000059.1 GCA_030040655.1 Acidobacteriaceae bacterium
TCGATAAATCCCGCGCGATAGAAATACTCGAGGCTGGGCTCCAACTGTTTGCCGAGCTCTTGCCGAGGAATTTCGGGAAACTCGGTGGCTAGGGCCTCGAGCAGCGCGTCGCGATCGCGCGTTCCGTCGAGCAACAGAAGGAACCGCTGCGCGACTGTATCCTCGAGTTTCACCATGGAATGCACCAGAGTGGTGGCCTGGGGATGGGTCCGGATCTCCTGCCGGCTGGAGGCGGTGGCCCTGGGCCGCTGGGGAATTCCGGCCGGTAGCCGAGGCCTCCAGGCGTGCAGTTCGACGAATTTGGAAACGGCCAGCCGCATCAGGAGCACCGCTCCATGGGCATCGAGAGCCAAGCCGGTCCCGGCCAGCCGCTGTTCGATCTCCTCGCAGGCGATCGCGCGCGGCCACGATCGCTCGAGATGCTGCATCAGCGCAATCACCCCGGGGTGATTGGCTTCCATCTTGATGTCGCCCGGGAGGGTAAAAACCGTCGCCCCCGGCTTCTCACCCTGCATCGCCGTCGCCGGCGACGCCAGCAGCAACCGGCGAAATGACTCCGCCGGATAGTCGCGGCGCACGGCGCGATCGGCCCGGCACAGCAGCGTCTGGCGGAATTTGCGCGCGCGCGCGAAGTCCAGCATCTGCTCCTGGGCGATGATCTCGCCCCGCGCCATCGCTTCCACCGCGGCGCGAATCTCCTGCCGGTAGCAGGGATCGGGCGGGGGCGGCAATGCGGCTTCGCTCAGGTACTGCAGGCCGTAACGGTGTGCCTGCTGCATGAACTCGGTGAACGAAAGCGTATAGAACGCTTCGCTCAACTCGTCGTGAAAGGTCGACGGCGCGCTATGCTCTTCCATCTTCTTCAGGTGCGCTTCCAGGAGATGGCGAAAGGGGTCATCCTCGGGCCTCGCGGCGAGCAGAAAATGGACGAATTCGAACGCCTCGCCGACCTGCTGCTCCAGCCTCTCCGTACTCTCCACGCGGTAGAGCATCATTTCGCGAATGGCGTCGCGGACAAATCCGCCGGGCAAGGCGTTGTAGCTGACAAATGCGATTCCATTCGGGGCGAGCATCTCGTTGCAGAGCAACAGCAATCGCTCGCGCACCGGGGCGGGAACCCACGAATAGAAGCCGTGCGCGATGATGTAGTCGAACTCGCCGAGCTCTTTTCCTACCTCGAGCAGATCGGCTACGAAGATGCGGATGTTTTTCAACCCCAGCTCGCGGATGCGCTCCTGCCCTCGCTCGATTGGAGCCCGGGCCAGATCGAATCCCACGAATTCACTGCCAGGAATGGCATAGGCCATGGGAATGAGGTTCGCGCCTTCGTTGCAGGCAACTTCAAGCACGCGACAGCGCTCAACGGGCGCCGGCGAGAGGCCGTGGAGAATGGCCATGGTGGCGAGGCGATCGGGATGGGTGTCGGAAAACGCCAGGCGGGGATAGGCAACGGCATCATAGGGATTCTGTTTGCATTGCACGGGGAGGCTCCTTGCCTGCGCTGGACAGCGATCAGTTCCGATCGACGGATCCGGGCCATGGGTACCGGCAAGGATTGTCTCACGCCCAGCGAGCTGCGCTTTTTGCGCGAGCTACAGTCCGCGAAGATTCCGGGCAGATATTGTGTCGGAAGAAGCAGCTTGGAAAGACCTGCGATGGCGATTTCTCGAGCCTATGCCGGCTGCAGTTCCTTGTGGCCAACTTTCGACTCAGGAACCGGCCCATGCGTCGCCGCCGTGGGCGGCGGAGGCGCATTACCGATGCGCTTGGAGTAGGTGCAGACCACCGTCTTTTCGGCGGGCTCTGCAGCGGCTTTCTTGCCGCGCTTGGCGCGCGCTGCTTCTTCGGCTGCCTTTCTCTTGTTCGGGCATTCGAGATAGACGCCGGTGCGCAGAGTCTTTTCGACGAGATATGGGCTTCCGCATTGCGGGCACTGTTTCGGCACCGGCTTATAGTTCGAGGTGAAATCGCACTTGGGATAATTGGTGCATCCCCAGAAGACATTGCCGCGCCGCGCCTTGCGCTCGGCCAGGTCGCCCTCGCCGCATTTGGGACACTTCATGCCTTCGATGATGTTCTGCTTCACGTACTTGCACTTCGGGTAGCCGGAACAGGAGACAAACTCGCCGTAAGCGCCCTGGCGCAGCACCAGCGGCTTGCCGCAAACCGGACAATCTTCGCCGGTGGGTTCGGGGGGCTTCTGCTGCTGCTTCTGGTGCAGCTTGCGGATCGTCTTGCACGGCGGGTCCGCGTTGTAGTCGGGGCAGGCCATGAATGGTCCGAAGGGCCCGCGCCGCAACACCATCGTCTTTCCGCAGTTCTCGCAGTACTCTTCCTTCTCGTCGGCTTCCATCCCCTCGGGCGTGTTCAGGTCGGGTTTGGACGCGGTGTTTTCCTTGGTGAAGGTGCAACTCGTCGGGTCCTTTTTGTCGTAAGCCGAGCAGGCATAGAAGGTGCCGAACTTGCCCCATTTCAAGACCAGCGGCGATCCGCAAAGATCGCATTTCTCCTTGGTCATCTGCTCAAGGCGCTTGATGTTGCGCATCTTCTTGCCGGCGTCCTTCAATTCTTTTTCGAAATAGCCGTAAAAGCCGTTGAGCAGATCGGTCCATTTTTCCTTGCCGTCCTCGATATCGTCCAGCTCTTCTTCCAACTTGGCCGTGTACGCCGTGTCGAAGATGTAGGGGAAATTCTCGACGAGCAGGTCGCAGACCACCATGCCGATCTCGGTGGGATAAAAGCGGCCGCGCGAGCCGCCGTGCTTGACCACGTACTCGCGATCCTGGATGGTGTTGATGATCGACGCATAGGTCGAGGGGCGCCCGATGCCGCGCTCCTCGAGCTCCTTGACCAACGATGCTTCGTTGTAGCGCGGCGGAGGCTGGGTGAAGCTCTGTTCGGGGAGAAGTTTCTCCAACTCGAGCCGGCTCACATGGTCGAGATCCGGCAGCCGGTTCGCCGACTCATCGTCTTCATCTTTCTTCTCTTCGATGGCTTCGTAGATTCTTAAAAAACCGTCGAAGCGCAGCACCGAACCCGAAGCGCGAAAATCGTAGGTTTTCTTTGTTTTGCGCGAAACAGCCTCGATCTTCGCGGTGGTCACGTCATAGACGGCCGGCGTCATCTGCGAGGCGATGAAGCGCTTCCAAATGAGCGTATAAAGCTTGAGCTGCTCGTCGCTCAAATACTTCGCAATCGACTCCGGAGTGCGCGAGATGTCGGTGGGACGGATGGCCTCGTGCGCGTCCTGGGCGTCTTTCTTGCTTTTGAAGACGTTGGGAGCGTCAGGCAGATACGCCGCGCCCAACTCCTTGCCGATCCAGCCGCGAGCGCTCTCGATGGCTTCGGGCGCGACGCGCGGCGAGTCGGTTCGCATGTAGGTGATTAGGCCCACGGTACCGTCGGGGCCCAGATCCACGCCTTCGTAAAGGCGCTGCGCCACGCCCATGGTGCGCCGCACATTGAAGCCGAGCTTGGTCGAAGCATCGCGCTGCAACTGGCTGGTAATGAAGGGTGGCAAGGGGCGGCGCTGCCGCTCGCGCGACTGCACCGAAGCCAGCGACCAGGCCGCGTCGTCCAACGCTGCGACAACGTCGCGCATCGACTTTTCGTCGGGAAGCGCATTGGCGATGAACTGATCCTTGCCGTCCTTGTCTTTGCCGTTGGCAACGCGCGCCGGTTCGCCGTCGATGCCGATGAAGTGCGCCTGAAACGGCTTCTCCAGTTGTCCATCGGGGTGCACCAGCGCATCCAGGGTCC
>JASHTH010000451.1 GCA_030040655.1 Acidobacteriaceae bacterium
GCGGCTTCGTCCTCCGCCTGATCCTGGGCGTGGACGCCGTTGAGCGCGGTCGAAACGGCGACGGCAAAAAAGGCGACGGCGCCGAGGGCCAGGGCGGATTTGAGAATCGGTCGAGGAATCGCTTGCATGGTACGCATCCTTCACGCTTTTGGAATTGGGCGAATTCGAGTGAATCGCAGAATTCACAGCCGCGCAGCGGAATCACCCAGGGGCTCATCCCTTCAACGAGCTGCGGCTTGACGACTTATGAAGAAGAAAGATTCGAGCCATCTTAACGCGAAGGCAGTTTTCGGCGATGGCACGAACGTGGTAGTCGGCTAAACCTACGTACCGAATACCTCAGGGGATGAAGCCCCGTTCATTTTTGGAACAAGGACGTACGGGCTAAAGCGTCTGCGTGAGAACTCGAGCCCAAGGCTCCAGAGTCGGTCTCCAAAGACCCGAGGCTAAAGCCACATCGATGTGTTGCGCTGAATCCAGCAGCCTGAAGGCTGCTGCTCCCTCCAATCCGCGGACCGCAAAGATGCCCAAGCGAGTTCTCACGCACACTCTAAAGCCCTACCCTGCACTTAGACCGACTTGGGGCTGGGCAGTCGTCCCCTGGCAAGGGTTACTAACCCGGTACACGGCTTTGGTCCACTCCGCGACCCCTGAATTCTGACCATCGATCGCTGGCTATAGTGAAATCTGGCGAATCTCACGACCCTGCTCAGGCGTGACGCGACAAAGCAGTTCCACAAGCCGCCCGTTGATCTGGGAAGACGAAGCGCCGGCAGAGTCCCATCTTCGGCGCATGCAACCGGGTGCGTCCACGGGAAGCCGTTCCCTTTCTGATCGACCCAACTCTGCGCGTTCGTTGCCCGGCATGCCACTCGCGCCGCCCGTGGGCGAAGACGACGGTTTTCCGCGCCTCAGTCCGCGCCGATTCGATGACGCCCCGCTGCGCCCTTGGTGGCGCCCCGCGAGCAAAGCAGGGCGCATCTTTCTCGCCCTCGGCGCGCTCATTGTGCTGGGCGGCTTTACCACGGCCGCTCTTTTGCTCCGAAATTATCTCGACCACGATCCGCGCTTCCAGATCGACGGCTCAGAGAATATTCAGGCCTCCGGGCTCGTCGAAGTAAGCCGCGACCAGATGTTGCCGGTCTTCGGCGAAGACATCGGCCGCAATATCTTTTTTGTCCCTCTCGCCGAGCGGCGCCGGCAGCTTGAGCAGATTCCCTGGATTCAGCGCGCCACGGTCATGCGTTTCCTTCCCAACCGGATACGCGTAGAGGTGGTGGAGCGCCAGCCGGTCGCCTTCGTTCGCCAGGGCCAGCAGATCGGCCTGGTCGACGCCAACGGCGTGCTGCTCGACATGGCTCCGGCGGCCATGGCGCGGCATCGCTATTCGTTCCCAGTCGTCACCGGCATCGACGCGCGCGACACACTGGCCGCGCGCAAGGCGCGCATGGCCGTTTACCAGCGCCTCATCGCCGAGCTCGACGGCGGCGGACGGCACTTTTCCGAGCAGATCTCCGAGATCGACCTTACCGATCCCGAGGACGCGCGCGCACTGATGCCAGAGCCCGGCAAAGATATCCTTGCTCATTTCGGCGACGAGAAGTTCCTGGAGCGCTACCAGCGCTACAAGGCGCACATCGCCGATTGGCGCCAACAGTATCCGAACCTCTCTGCGGTCGATCTGCGCTACGACCAGCAGGTGGTGTTGGAGATGGCGCCGGGCGCCGGTGGCGCGCAATCGACTTCGCCCGGAGCCAAAGTTATCGACGGCCTGGGAGGAGCGAAGCCCTCGGCTGCAACGCCGGCCGAGCCCACCGCGCTTCAGGCGCCGGCGAACGCCTCGACTGCGTCGAACGCCGCAACGCCGGCTGCAAAGCACACCGTGAAACCCTCCGCGCATTCCCGAGAGGCTGAGGAGCGAGCTCGCAAAAAGCGCGCGGAAGCCCATCGGACCGCGCCCAACAAGCAGGCCATGCACGCTGCAATCGGTCAGCAGTGAGGAAAGGAATCTGCCGGAAAAAGAACGATGAGCCAGAAGCCCGACAACCTGATCGTGGTTCTCGACGTGGGCAGCGCGTGGACGCGCATCCTCGTCGGCGACCTGAACGAGGGCGCGCTGCGCTATCGGGGCCACGGCATGGTCGAGTCGGCGGGAATGCGCAAAGCACTCATCGCCGAGCTGGCCCCGGCGGCGCGGGCGGTCAAAACCGCCAGCGAGTGGGCCGAAGCTTCGGCGCGGACCAACATCGACCAGTGTGTCGTCGGCGTGGGCGGTCCGCATATTCGCGGACTCAACACCAACGGCGGATTCGAGCTGAGCAACCGCATGCGCGAGATCACGCGCGAGGATGTGCGCGCCGCGATCGAACGCGCGCGCGCCGTCGAGCGGCCTCCCGACCGCGAGATTCTCCACCTGCTGCCGCGGCAGTTCATTCTCGACGAGCAGCCGGGCATCTTCGATCCCGTGGGGATGGTCGGAAAGCGACTCGAGGTCGATCTGCACATCGCCACCTGCTCGGGCTCGGCGCTGCAAAGCACCGTGACCTGCGCCAATCGCGCCGGGCTCGAAGTCACCGAGACCGTGCTCGAATCCATCGCCGCGGCCGAGGCCACGCTTTCCGCCGACGAGCGCGAACTGGGCGTCTGCCTGCTCGACATCGGCGCGCACTCGAGTGACCTGGTGGTTTTCTTCGAAGGCGCGGTGGCTCACACCGGCTCGGTGCCCATCGGCGGCAATCATTTCACCAACGATCTCGCCGTGGGCTTGCAGATGCCGGTCGCCCAGGCCGAGGAGCTGAAGCGCCAGTACGGCAACGCGGTGGTGACGGCCGTGCCGCAGCTTGCCGAAGTCGAAATCGCCAGTCCCCATCCGCAAATGCTTCGCCTTCGCACCATCGCCGAAATTCTGGAGCCGCGCGCCAGCGAGCTCATGCGCTTTGTGCGCGACAACTTGCGCCAAGGCGGCGTGTTCGACGCGCTGGGCGCGGGATGTGTGCTCACCGGCGGCGGCGCGATGCTGCCCGGACTGCTGGATGTGACCGAGAGCCAATTGCGGGTTCCGGCGCGCACCGGCATGCCCGTGCGGCTGTCGAATATGCCCGCCGAGCTGGTGCACCCAAGCTTCTCGGTGGCCATTGGAATGCTTTTGTACGCTCACCGCACGCGCGTGACTCGCGCCGCGGAGGGCAACAGCCTGCGCGCCAAGCTGCGCGACATTTTTGCTGCGAGTTTTTGAGCGCGTTGCGAAGACGAGTTTGAGTCAGGGCATGACTTTAGTCGTGCCCAAAACGGAGCGGAAGCGGATGCGGGCTTTAGCCCTTGAGGAGTCTGCGCGAAAGCGCCAGAGAATCTTCCTCGAAGAAGGACCACGGAATTCAGCGCCTGAGGAGGCCGGACCATGATTGAAATGAAAACCGAAATGTCAGAGATGCGGATCCAGTATCACGAGGAAGAGCCGCGCGGCGCGCGCATCAAGGTGATCGGCGTGGGCGGCGGCGGGGGCAACGCCGTCAACCGCATGATTGCCGCCCGGCTGGAAGGCGTGGAATTCATCGCCGCCAACACCGACGTGCAGGCGCTCAAGCTCTCGCAGGCTCCGGTCAAGCTGCAGCTCGGCGTGCGGCTTACTTCCGGCCTGGGCGCGGGCGCAAACCCCGACGTCGGCCGCCGCGCCGCGCTCGAAGACTCCGAGAAGATCATCGAGGCGCTCGAAGGCGCCGACATGGTCTTCGTCACCGCGGGCCTCGGCGGCGGCACCGGCACCGGCGCCGCGCCCGTCATCGCGTCTTTGGCCAGCGAGATGGGCATCCTCACCGTCGCGGTCGTCACTTGCCCCTTCGCATTCGAAGGCAAGCGCCGGCAGATGCAGGCCGAGCGCGGGCTGAAAGAGCTGCTCGAGAGCGTCGACACCATGATCGTGATTCCCAACGAAAAGCTGCTGGCCGTGGCGCGCGACGCCGGCTTCTTCGAGAGCTTCCGCGTGGCCGACGATGTGCTGCGCCAGGGCGTTCAGGGCATCTCCGACATCATCACCATCCCCGGCATCATCAACCGCGACTTTGCCGACGTGAAAACCACCATGGC
>JASHTH010000452.1 GCA_030040655.1 Acidobacteriaceae bacterium
CTCGACGTGCTGGAGCTGCTCAATTCCTCGGTCATGGGCAAGATCCAGCGCGAGCCGGCGCGCGTTTCCACCCAAACGCTGCTCAGCGAGCTGCAGCACTTCGCGCTGGATTTTCGCGACGTGCGTGGCCAGCAGACGGCCAAGCGCGCCTTGGAGGTGGCCGCGGCCGGCAGCCATAACATCCTGATGATCGGCCCGCCAGGGTCGGGTAAAACCATGCTGGCCAAGCGGCTGCCGTCGATCCTGGCGCCGCTGACCTTCGACGAAGCGTTGGAAACCACGAAGATTCACTCGGTGGCCGGCGTGTTGGATGGCGCCGCGGGCCTGGTCACGCAGCGGCCGTTCCGCTCGCCGCACCACACCATCTCCGACGCGGGGCTGATCGGCGGCGGCATGGTCCCGCGGCCGGGCGAGGTGTCGCTGGCGCACAACGGGCTGCTCTTTCTCGACGAACTGCCGGAGTTTCCGCGCAACGTCCTCGAGGTGCTGCGCCAGCCGCTCGAGGACCACACGGTGACGATCGCGCGGGCGGCGATGTCGCTAAGCTTTCCCGCCCGATTCATGCTGGCTGCGGCCATGAACCCCTGCCCCTGCGGTTATTTCAATGACAAGTCGCGCGAGTGCCTGTGCACGCCGCCCATGATCCAGCGATACGTGGCCAAGATTTCAGGGCCGCTGCTCGACCGCATCGACATTCACATCGAGGTCCCGGCCGTGCAATACAAGGAGTTGCGCGGAGGCGCGGCGGCCGAGGGATCGGCGGAGATTCGTACCCGGGTGCTGACAGCCCGGGAGCGGCAACGAGAGCGCTTCCATAAGGCCGGAGACAAGATCTACGCCAATGCGCAGATGACCACGCGGCAGATTCGCGCCCACTGCGAGTTGAGCGCCGACGCGGAGCGGCTGCTGGAGCGCGCCATGCAGCAGCAGGGGCTCACGGCGCGGGCACACGACCGCATTCTGAAGGTGGCGCGAACGATCGCCGACCTGGATGGCTCGCAACATTTGGCGGTTCCGCACCTGGCCGAGGCGATTCAGTACCGAACGCTGGACCGGAGCTATTGGGCGTAGCGCTCGAACCGCCGTGCGTTCATTTGCCGCCGCTTGTGGATTTTTGGGCCGCGACTGGCTTCGCCAGACTCCTATTAAGCATTTTATTTACAATGCTTTAAATCTATTTCGCGTTTGCCGGACCCGTCGTTTTTCGGGAGTTTGCCGGCTTCAGAAAAAGGGTATTGACCCCGGCTGCGTCTCGGTATACATTGACTATTGCCTATCCTGAGGGCGGAGTGCAAAGGTACGTTTTGCACGCCTATCCTGCTGTTTCCCGCATCAAACTGAGCGAAAGGCTCATCGGTTGATGCCCCTGTGCGTTTCCTGACGCCGGAACGGGAAGGCCGGGCGCGTGAATTCCCAAGCTTGCAATCGTAGTCCCGAAGGAGCATTCGAGCTGTTTCGATTGGTGGGAAGCTCGGTCAACATTTTTTGAACTGGACGTATTGACCGTGCGTCTAAACGTTGAAAGGCGACTTTTGGAGTAACCCGTGGCGTCAGTTCTGGATGCCAGCTGCACCGGGGGAGCCACGAAGTTCCAGCCGGGCAGTCAAGTTTGAAGGAGAAACTTTCTCATGCGTTCTGATCTTGTTTTTGGGGCACTTTCTCAGGTGTCCAACCGTTACCAGCTGTGTCAGCTGGCGAGCAAGGCGACCCGTAAGCTGCACAAGCCGAACACGCGCCTGCAAGACACGACCAACGACGTGCTCGTCCGCTTCCACAAGACCAATCCCGGTGCTGCAAAGCCCATTGCCGAGCCCGCGGAGCAGCCGATCGAACGGCGCCGCGCCGCCTGATCGCCTCCCCCAGCTCTTTTGTTGGCAAAACCTAAGGATGCCAAGTGGCTTTCCCCAATCGGATAGCTACCCCTACCCGGTGCTTCCCAGCTGAATCGAGCGCCGCCACACCGGACGTACTGTCGCAGACCCGCCTGGTTCTCTCCTGGAGACCTTCCCCCTCCCGGAATCCCACCAACGCCCCGCCTTATTGCAGGTGAACATGACTATCGCCGAACTAAAAGAAAAGAACATCACGGAACTTAGCCGCATTGCGCGCACCCTGGAGATCCCGGGCGCCAGCGGCCTGCGCAAGCAGGACCTGATTTTCAAGATTCTGCAGGCGCAAAGCGAGAAAGAGGGCCACATCTTCGCCGAGGGGGTGCTGGAGATCCTGCCCGACGGCTATGGTTTCCTCCGCTCGCCCGACTATAACTATTTGCCCGGTCCCGACGACATCTACGTTTCTCCGTCGCAGATTCGCAAATTCGACCTGAAAACCGGCGATTCGATCAGCGGCAACGTGCGCCCGCCGCACGAGGGCGAAAAGTACTTCGCCCTGGTCAAGATCGAGGCCATCAACTTCGAGTCGCCCGAAGAGACCCGCAACAAGATCCTCTTCGACAACCTCACGCCGCTCTACCCGCAGGAACGCGTCAAGATGGAGACCGTGCGTGAGGGCACCAGCGGCCGCGTGATGGACCTGCTCACCCCGGTGGGCAAGGGTCAGCGCGGGTTAATCGTCGCTCCGCCGCGCACCGGCAAGACCATGCTGCTGCAGTCGATCGCCAACTCGATTACGACGAATCATCCCGAGGTCGTGCTCATCGTTCTGCTCATCGACGAACGGCCCGAGGAAGTCACCGACATGCAGCGCTCGGTGAAGGGCGAGGTGATCAGCTCGACGTTCGACGAGCCGGCGGCGCGCCACGTACAGGTGGCCGAAATGGTCATCGAGAAGGCCAAGCGCCTGGTCGAACATAAGCGCGACGTGGTCATTCTGCTCGACTCCATCACGCGCCTTGCCCGCGCCTACAACACCATCGTTCCGCCGTCGGGCAAAGTGCTCTCGGGCGGCGTCGACTCCAACGCCCTGCAGCGGCCCAAGCGCTTTTTCGGCGCGGCGCGCAACATCGAAGAGGGCGGCTCGCTGACCATCATCGCCACGGCGCTGGT
>JASHTH010000453.1 GCA_030040655.1 Acidobacteriaceae bacterium
GGGAGCAAGCTCGCTCAAGCGCAGCCGCGAAGAAACGGTCGCCGTGGGCTCGTTGAGGACTGATTCGGGCACGGGGAAGCTCTCCAACGCTGGACATGGGGTCCCTTGGGAGCGTACGGGCTCCGCAGGCTACGGAAAAAGACCTCAGGCCTAGGACTAGTGTCAGGGCACGACTTCAGTCCTGCCGCAAGCGCAGCAAAATGAACGTGGGCTTTAGCCCTGGGTGTTCCTCTTGCCATTCGCTTGTCCCACTCCGTTTTTCCGTAGGCTCTCCACCCCGTACGTCATTCGTCCCAAAATGGTTCTGGGCCTTTTCCCCTGAGGGAAGCGGACCCACTTCCCAACGCTCCCTCCATCTTACATTCTGCGGCAGAGGCGTAAAATCGGGATTTCATGCACGAGTTGTCCATCGTCCAGAGCATCGTGGACTCCGTGACGGAGTCGCTCGCCAACTATCCCGGCGCGCGCGTGGTGGAGGTGCGGCTGCGCGTGGGCGCGCTGGCCGCGGTTGTCGAGGATTCGCTGCATTTCTGCTACCAGATCGCCATCGAGGGAACGCCGCTCGCCGGCTCGCGCCTGGTGGTCGAGCATCTGCCCATCGTGATGCACTGTGCGCGATGTGGCCAGGATGTCGTCCTGGAAAGTGTGCAGAGCTTCCGCTGCCCCGATTGCGGTGAGCCGCTGTGCGACATGCGGCAGGGGCGCGAACTGGAGATCGAAGCCATCGAGATCGAAGAAGCGCCGGTGCCGGCAGGAATCGAGGACCAACCATGACGACGCGGATCGTCGAGTTGCGGCAAGGCATCTTGAAGAAGAATGACGAGCTGGCGCGGGGGTTGCGCGAGCGGTTCGCCCATGCCGGCGTGCTGGTGCTGAATCTCGTCTCCAGCCCGGGAACCGGCAAGACCGCCCTGCTGGAGCGCACGCTGCGCGAGTTGCAGGCGAGCGGGGCGCGGGCTGCCGCCTTGGTCGGCGATCTTGAAACCGACAACGACGCGCGGAGGCTGGCCGCAACTGGCGCGCCGGTGCGGCAGATCAACACCCACGGCATCTGCCATCTCGAAGCCGAGATGGTGGGCAAGCATCTCGATGGATTCGAACTGGCCGGCCTCGATTATCTCTTTATTGAAAACGTCGGCAACCTGGTGTGCCCGTCGAGCTACGATCTCGGCGAGAAAATTCGCGTGGCTCTGCTGAGCGTCACCGAAGGCGAGGACAAGCCGCTCAAATACCCAACGCTCTTCAACTCGGTCGATGTGGCCGTGATCACCAAGATCGACCTGGCCGAGGCGTGCGCCTTCGATCGCGCCACGGCGCTCAAAAACATCAACGAGATCCGGCCGGGAATCCGCGTCTTCGAAACCTCGGCCAAGACCGGTGCGGGTATGGAAGAGTGGTTGGATTATCTGTGCGCGCAACGGCGCACCGCACCTTCGCGGTGATGAACTCCGGCTCACGCGGAACCCGCACGCGAGCGGCATTCCGCGTGACTCCCAGAGCTCGGACCGGCTACAGCTCGGTCCCAACTACTCCAGAACGTTTGCCACGGAGAGATGTCCGGTATGTGTCTGTCCCGGCACGATGAACGTTGTCCCAGGGCTCGACCCGCTGAGCAGTCCTCCGGCGGCGACGTTGTAGGCTGCGGTGGTGCTGTCGGAGACGAGGCAATTGACGAAGCGCATCTTTCCGGTGGCGCTCACTCCCAGGCCGGTCCCGTTAAAGATGGCGCGGTCGTTGCTGAGTGTTACGGTGCCTCCGTCGGCGGCGAAACCCGTGCCATTGAAGTGCGCGGAAGAGTTGAACACGGTCAATTTCCCCAGCTCGGAGACTGCGCCCGCGTTCACGTTCACATCGAATCCGCTACCGTCCACGTAGGCCTTGGCTCCGGTGGCATTCACCAGAAGGCCATCGTTGCCGTTGCTGTCGGCTCCCAGGTTGGACACGTTCATTTCGCCGTCTGTGGCGTCAAACTCGACGCCGTTCGAAGTAAAGTTGGAAATCTGCAGGTTGAACAGGCGCAGGACCCCGACTTGAGTCACCATGACTCCGTCGGTCCCGAATCCACCGCCCCGCAAGTTAACACCGTTCAGAGTGACATTTCCAGTGGTGGTGATGGTTACCGCGTTGCCTGCGGCCGGCGTGCTGATCCAGGCGTCTACGCCCACTGCCTCGATGGTGACGGCCTGCGAGATTGTCGCCGGCTCATAGGCCCCGGCCGTCGCGAGAATGATCGTTCCTCCCGGGGTGGTCACGGTGAGCGCATGGTCGATGGTGAGGCAGGGCAACTTGGCCGTGCAGGGGTTGGTGTCGTTTCCGGTGGTGGAGATGTAGCTCACTCTGTTCAGGGCGGCCCACGCGGTGGTTGTGAAAGCCAGCGCCATCGCGGCGCACAAAACCGGCTTGATCATCGAGCGATGCATTTGCATGGTTTTGAGTCCTCCTTGGGTTCCTTTGGAAATGGCAGCCATGGGCCGGGGCGATCTTCGCAAGGATAGCCGCGCCCCAGGATTGCGGAAGAGGGAGACGAATCGCCTCACTGCGGCTCAAAGA
>JASHTH010000454.1 GCA_030040655.1 Acidobacteriaceae bacterium
CTTCCACCTTACCCGCATCAGCACTCGTTTGGGGAGTTCTTCAGAGGTTCCCAAGCGGGTATCCGATATCTCAGCGACAGTATTCGGCGCAACTTTGGTGATCGTAGGTTCGCGACCTGCTGCTGGATAAGACCTAATATGCCACGCTGCCCCGTTCAGGACGGACTAGGCGGTACCTGGAACGGAATTCCGATCCCGGAAGCCAACATGATTTACATATCGATTGACGGGGATACACTTCCCACTGGTACAAATAAGATAACTGCGATCTATTCACCCGACGCCGCAGCTTCGGCAAATTATAAGAGATCGACGGGTGAAGGATACATCATCGAGCTTGATTCTACCAAGAGCACACCTGGCGTCGAAGTGGATCCGTCTTCAGCAAGCATCACCACAGGACAGGCCCTAGCAGTCAAGGTATATTTAACTGGAGCGAAGGGCGATTCGGCCCCCGAAGGAACGGTGACGTTAACCTGCGACCTCGTTTTGCCAGAAGAAACGCTACTGGCCTGCGGTAATTATATTTCGCCCGTGACAGTTGTGAATGGGGAAGCTAGTTTTAACATCCCAGCGGGAAATCTGCCGACGGGAAGCATCCAGCTCTTAGCAATGTTTGCGCCTTCTGCTTCCAGCGCTAAGACTTATAACGGTGGAGCCGGAACAACGAACATTTTCGTGGAGGGTGTACAGAGCGCTCCAAAAGGATCGGTCACAGATCCAGCGAGAAGACTGGCAAATCACGGGCCTAAACACTAAATTCGAGTGGGCGTTGGTGTCAGTGTGCATCGTACAGCATTCGTCGCGGAGGCCATCGATCGAGCATTGCCGCCATAGCGATGGAATCGGCGTCGTAGGAATCCGGTCCGGGCTTTAAAGGGGAGCTCACACGGGGATATGGACGCTTTGCCACGTGGGAGTGAACGGGGAGCCTCTTGGAAGCGTTCAAGGGCCTCCTTGTTCCCCCAACTTCCAACTACTGTCCCATCGTGCCATATGGGACAAAGCGCTCTGGCCTCGAGAACGATTCTATCGATCATGGTAATCCGTTTTGTGAAACTTACGTTGCGGCGGGCCTCCTCTACATTCGACTCATGGGCCAACATGGGCCAACGCATCACGGTAGACCTGGCAATTATGGCAATCTTGGCAACTTGTTTTCAATAACTTACGGGATGTCAATAGCCGATCGAAGTTCGATCCCCACTAGCCGCCCCAGCCAATCCTAAAGACTTACGGCATTTTTCGAATTACTGCGAACTCTCAAGCATCGAGCAGCCTCGCCGCTCCTTGGGGTCGCGGCGTCTCGGCTGCGTCGCCTTCGGTCTATACCAATTCGAAAAATGCTATTGGGCCCAATTCCCTCTCCAGCGTGCAATTGTATGCAATGTTGCACCAAATCGCATGTCGATCCAGGAAGGAATGCATGGTGCTCAAGCTCTACAGAGAGCGTCGCAACGAGTGCCGAGCCAGGCATGGCCTGCGGCTCGAGGTCTCGGAGCGGAGGGAATTCATGCCGTGGTTTTCACGCTCTGCTCAGCGGGTTGCGCGGCGCGCGCCTGCGGCGGGCGAACCATGATGGGCAGAATCGTGGAGAGTATCAGAATCACCGCGATAATGTGCAGGCCGCTGGCATAGCCGCCGGTGGACTTGAGCGTGTTGGCCAGCAGCAGCGGCCCGAAGGCGCTCGCAAATCCCCATGCCGTGAGCATCAGGCCGTAGATGGGGCCGACGTTCTTGCTGCCAAAGTAGTCGGCGGCGAAGGCAGGCATGGTGCCGAATCCGCCGCCGTAGCACATCAGGATCACGAAGGAGACAACGGTGAGGATGGTGACGCCGGTGAGCGAAGGCAGAATCCAGAACAAAAGAACCTGGAGAAGGAACATCACCGTGAAGGTCCAGCGGCGGGTGATGCCATCGGAGACCCAGGCCCAGAAGATGCGGCCAACCGAATTGCCGATGCTGACAATGCCCACCATGCTCCCAGCCACGATGGCAGTGACACCGGCGAACTTTTGAAAGATCGGCGATTCCTGCGAAATGAGCGAGATGCCGGCGGTAACGTTAAGGAACAGGATGAGCCACAGAGCCCACCACTGCCAGGTGCCGAGCGATTCGCCGAGCGTATAGTCGCGCGCAGCGCGCTGGCGCGCCTGCGTGGCGCTGGGTGACCAGCCCTCGGGACGCCAGCCTTCCGGCGGCACGCGCATGAACAGGCCGGCCACGATGGTCACGACGAAGTAAGCGATGCCGAGGTATTTGAACGTCGCCAGGACGCCCACGGACTGGATGAGGCTGGTAGCGACTGGAGCCGTGACCAGCGCGCCGGCGCCAAAGCCGCCCACGGCGATGCCGGTGATGAGGCCGCGGCGGTCGGGGAACCACTTGACCAACACGGCCACGGGAACAATGTAGCCCAGGCCGATGCCGATGCCGCCGATGAGTCCGTAGGTGAGATAGAGCCACGACAGGCCGATGCTTGACCAGCCGGCCAGAAAGACGCCGAGCCCGTAAAGGATGCCGGCGGTGACGGCCACGATGCGCGGCCCGCGCTTGTTCAGCCACAGGCCCCCGAAGAAGGCAGCGACACCGAGCATGAAAATGCAGATCGTAAAGGTGAGCGTGACCTGGGCGACCGACCAGCCAAATTGCCGGGTGAGCGGAATGCGGAAGACGCTCCAGGCGTAGACGGCGCCGAGGGCGATCTGCATCAGGAAGCCCGCTACCGCGATGCCCCAACGATTGGTGCTCGACATACATTCCTCCATGGCGGACAGTTGGACTGGTTCCGCGGTTCGTTCCCATCCGGGCTTGAAGCAGCAAGGGTGGAACCGCTCGATTTTTCTCAGTGCCTGCGCTGGGTCTGCAAGTTGATCTGGTTTCCCAGGCTTTCCAGGAATCGATTGATGAGGGCGATGCTGCGGCGCAGCTCTTTATGACGGAATTGGCCGAGAAGCGAGAGCAGACCCGGGGGCTCGATGACAGGTTTCTTGTAGCTGCCCAGTGTTTCAGCCGCAGCGACGGCGATGCCTTCAAGAATCTCGGGGTTGATGGAGCCAAGCATCTTTGTCAGGACGATCGCGTTGCGCGCGGCGCGGATGGACTCATCGGAACGCACGGCTTCAACCGTCGTTTCCACGATCTGGTTGCCGGCCGAGACCGCGCCGCGCAGGAGCTGGAGCAGGCCCTTGTCGTGGAGTCCCTGAAGGAGCTCATAGCTTTCGAGCAGCGCTTCGGCGTGCTCGGCGGGCGCGGCTTCGAGTTTCTTGCGCAACTCATCGCGAGGATCGCGGGGAACAACTTCGAAAGAGATCGGACGAGCCATTTCTATTTCTCCTGGGTGGCTGTTGCCCGCGTCTGGATCTGTGTCTTGATCTGCACAAGACCGTTGCCCGGAGGGCGATAGTCGGGACGATTCCATTTGCGCTCGACCTCCACGCCGGATTGCGGCGTGGGATGGCCGTGGCGCGGGTTGGAGCGGGGAAGCGGGTCGGCGCCGCGCCGGCCAAGCACGGAGACTCGGACCGAAGTTTCCTTGTATGCGGGCGTGTGCGTCACTTTGTCGGTGTAACTGGACGTAAGACGATTGACGGGCTCATCCGCTGAGTTCATGGGCATGTACAGCTCGTCGCCGCGCACGCGATCGGTAACCACAGCGGGCGCGGTGGTCTCGCCGTAGCGCGACTGCAGGTGGAGGAGTTGGCCGGTCTGGATGCCGCGGCGTTGAGCGAGATCGGGAGAGACCTCGACGAAGGTACATGGCGATTTCTCGCGGATGCCGGGCGTGCGGTAGGTCAGGTTGCCCTCGTGAAAGTGCTCGAGGAGGCGGCCATTGTTCAGGTGCAGGTCGAACTGGGCGTCGGGCTGGCCGCTTGGCTCCGTCCACGCCACCGGGTAGAACGAAGCCTTGCCGTCTGCCGACTTGAACTGCCTGGTGTAAAGCAGCGGCTCGTCGACGCCGTCGGGCGCCACCGGCCAGCAGAGCGACTTGTATCCTTCCAGCCGTTCGTACGTCACGCCGGCCACGATGGGCGTGAGCGGGGCCAGCTCGGCGTAGATCTCCGACGGGTGGTCGTAATGCCAGCCGGCGCCGAGCCGGTTGGCGATCTCCTGCACAATGAGCCAGTCCGGGCGGCTGTTGCCAAGCGGCTCCATCGCCCGGTAAAGACGCTGGATGCGCCGCTCCGTGCTGGTAAACGTGCCCTCCTTTTCCAGGCTCGGGGAGGCAGGAAGAATCACGTCGGCATACTTGCACGTTTCGGTGAAGAAGATCTCCTGCATCACGAAAAAGTCGAGCTTGGCCAGCGCGGCGGAGACGTAGTTGGCGTTGGAATCCACCAGGCTCAACTCTTCGCCGAAGACGTACATTGCCTTGAGCCGGCCGTCGTGGATCGCGTCGATCATCTGATGATTGTCGAGTCCGGGCTTGGCTGGCAGCGTTACGCCCCAGGCCTGCTCGAATTTGGCCCGTATGCCCGGGTCGTCGACTTTTTGGTAGCCGGGGAAAAATGCGGGCATGGCGCCGTGATCACTGGCGCCCTGCACGTTGTTATGGCCTCGCAGCGGAAAAGCCCCGGTTCCAGGGCGTTGGTAATTGCCCGTTGCCAGCAGCAGATTTGAGATCGCGGTCGACGTGTCCGAACCCATCACGTGCTGCGTCACGCCCATGGCCCAGCAGATGCAGACCGATTCGGCTTTGGCGATCATCTCCGCAACCTTGGCGATCGTCTCCTTGGGCAGGCCCGTGCGCTCGCTCGCCATCTCCAGCGTGAACGGCTCCAGGCTTTTGCGATAGTCGTCGGCGCCCTTCACCCACTGGTCGATGAAAGACTGATTCGCCAGCCCGTGATCGAAGATGTAGCGGGTCACCGCCGACAACCACACCAGGTCTGTGCCGGGCTTCGGCTGCAGAAAGACGTCGGCGCGGCGCGCCATTTCGTGCCGCCGCAGATCGCTGACAATCACCGTTTGCCCGCGGAGCTTCTGCGCGCGCTTGATGCGTGTGGCCAGCACCGGATGGCTCTCGGCGGTATTCGTACCGATCAGGACGACAAGCGATGCTCGTTCGAGATCCGCAATCGTGCCGGAGTCGCCCCCGTATCCCACCGTGCGGAACAGGCCGGTGGTTGCCGGCGCCTGGCAATAGCGCGAGCAGTTATCCATGTTGTTGGTGCCGATCACCGACCGCGCCAGTTTCTGCATCAGGTAGCTCTCCTCGTTGGTGCATTTCGAGGAAGAGATGAACGCCAGCGCATCCGGCCCATGGTCCGATTTGATCTCACTGAAGCGCAGGGCGACGAGATCGAGCGCTTCATCCCACGTCGCGGTGCGAAAGCGGTCGCCTTCGCGGATCAGAGGCTCGGTCAGCCGGTCGGGGCTGTTTACATAGTCCCATCCGAACTTGCCTTTGATGCAGGTGGAGACGCCGTTGGCTGGACCCTCGGCCGGCTCGACCTTGAGGATGTGCCGGCCGCGGGTCCAGATGTCGAACGAGCAGCCCACGCCGCAATAGGTGCACACCGTCTTGGTGCGCTGGATGCGCGACTCGCGCATGGCGGCTTCAATCTCCGACATTTTCATTACCGCGCCGTAGCCCGCTTCCGGTTCGATGCCCTTGACCACGTCGATCATGCCCTTCATGGTGCTTTCGGGAATGGCGGTGAAGTAACCGGCCTCGCCCAGCATGGATTTCTCCATTAGCGCGTTGCAAGGGCACACCGTTACGCAATGACCGCAGGAGACGCAGCTCGACTCGTCGATCGCCGCACCGCCGTCCCAGAGGACGCGAGGATGCTCGGATTCCCAGTTAATGCTGAGCGTCTCGTTCACTTGCAGGTTCTGGCAGGCTTGTACACAGCGGCCGCACAGGATGCACTGGCTGGGATCGTAGCGATAAAACGGATTGGTCGCGTCGACGGGATAGGGCTTCTCCCGGAACGGAATCTCCTGGCTCTCGACGCCCAGCAGCCGCGTGGTGTTGTGCACGGTGCAGTTGCCGTTGTTGTTGTCGCAGACCGTGCAGTAGAGCATGTGGTTGGCGAGGATGCGATCGAAGGCTTCGCGCTGGGCGGCGGCGGCGCGCGGCGAAGCGGTTTCCACGCGCATGCCCGTGGCGACTTTGGCCCCGCAGGCGCGCACCAGCGCGCCATCGACCTCTACCATGCAGGCATCGCAGGTCTGGACGGGGCCGAGCTGGGGATGGTAGCAAACCTGCGAGAGCCCGGCGCCGGAGCGATTGACGACGTCGATGAGGCGCTCGCCTGGCGAGCAGGCCGCTGATTTCCCATTGAGGACGAGAAAAGAAACTTCGGGCTGGGCGGCAGCGGCTTGCTCCGTGAAAGTCTCCGGGACCGGGGGATTCAAAGTTGCCGACATCGCGGTGACCTCGTTTCAGGATGCTAGTACCGAGAGCCTGCGGCGGTAAAGCACGAAGTGCGCTCAATCGATGTGTCACGCCTGTTAATTCTGTGTGAATCAAGAGGCCGCGTCCGGCGGAAGCGCACGGGGATGCGATCTAATCCGGCGACTCGATCATGCCTTCGCGTCCGGGAATCCGCCGGTCACCTCGGCAACGTCCCTCAGCTTCCGCATCGTCACGGACACGGGCGCTAGCTGCCAGAAATAGGACGCCTCGACCTTGGGAGAACCGGGCTCGCCGTCGATGATTTGCGTGCACAGCACGATTTCCATGTGCTTGTGTTGCCGGCCGCCTTGGCCGCGAGGTCGAGTTGCGCGAGATCGGCGGGATCGGTGAGGAACTCGCCGGCCACTCGGGCTCCGCCGCAGCCAATTCCGACAACAATTACCGCAAGCTTGCCGGTGTCGCTGGCGGTGAATCGCGCCAGTATGGCATAGTCGCGCCAATTACCCGAGTTGATATAACACTGACAACTTACAGCTCATATCGCTAGAACGCTTGAAAGATCGAGAGATGAATACCGCGTCTCTGCACTTTCGCTGGATTCTATCCGCATCATGGCGAAGTACGGTGGCGTTTGGATGCGTCACAGCGTTGGCGTTTGTCTGGGACGATCCCCGGGCCTGTCTTTGCCGCGCAAGCGCCAACTTCTACAAGCTTGACGTTGACCTCTGGCGGTGTAGAGGTCAGTAGTGTAAGCCCGGGCGCCGTAGTTTTTGCAACGACGCTGCGGATCTACTGCTGACCCAGTTCTCCCAGGCCTCCACGACCGTCAACTGCATCGCTGCCATCGGTCCTGGAACGGATTCGGTGGTTGCCAGCTATCGCGGAAGCAAAACCTATGCCCCAAGCGTCTCCGGCGCTGCCTCGCTGACAGCAGTGGCGGCGTTGCCAGTCAATTCTCCGGCCCCTGGAACTTATAGCTCAGCCATAACGGTGACGATCGCCGACTCGACGCCAGGGGCTGCAACGCCACGCCCAATCCCACCATCTACTACACGACAACGGAACTGTGCCATCCGCGAACGCCGCGCAATACAAAAGCCCGCTCGCAATCCCCGTGTCCGAGACTCTGGTGGCAACCGCGATCGCGCCAGGATACTCGACGAGCGCGCCGGCCAGCGCGCAGTACCTGGTCGGATCTCATAGCATTTCGAGAAACGCTCTATTAACCTGCGCGCAACAAACGGCCATTAGGCTCGGGAGTTGTCGGTACTCCGGCCACGGAGATTCGCTTTTGAAACTCGATCGCCGCGCATTCCACCGGCTTGGACTCCTCAGCGCGGCTGGACTCATCGTTCCCCGAAATGTAAAAGCGGGCGTGCAGCAGGCTGCGCAGGCGCCACCGTCCATGGCCAAGTCGACTGCGTCCGGCGCGACGCCTTCCGAAGTAAAGACGGTGACGCTGAAGCCCTATGTGGACCGGCTGCCGATTCCGCCCCGGATCCGGGCCGGCGCGTCGGGCGGCGCTGCCTCGAGCGGCGGCGTAACCACGATCCGCATG
>JASHTH010000060.1 GCA_030040655.1 Acidobacteriaceae bacterium
CTCCGAAGCCGTCTCTTCCGCCACGCCGTACGGGCCCATGTAGTTCATGGCGGGCAGCACGTCACGGGTGATGGTGAACGCCGGCGCGATGGGCGTGATGCTCCAGCCCTTGGGAAGTTCCGACGGGCCGGTGGGCAGGATGTTGAGCACGTTGCCGTCGTAGTTGATGCTGGCCTCAAATAACAGATTCGGGTTGATCGTTCCCGAAATCTTGATGGCCGCGGACTGCGATGGGTTGGAGAGCTCGCTGCCCAGGGTGTCGTAGCTCGCCCATGTCCATCCCAATTCCGGCTCGGCATAGTACGACGAGACCTGGTCATCCATGTAGTGGCCCAGGATCGCCCACTTGTCGTTGAACTTGTGGTCGAGGCGGAGGACCGTGTCCAGGACCGTGATCGGGTTCGACGCCGAAGTGATGTTCTTGTCCAGAGCCGGCACGTTCACCGCAGGGAAAATGCCGGAGTTGATGTAGAGGATGCCATTGGGATCGAACAACGACGACGGAATTGTCTGTCCGGTTAGATGCGTGCAAGTGATCGCGCCCGAACTGGTCGTCTGGAACGATCCGTCCCAGCAGCCACCAGGCGTCAAACCGAGTGGCGCCAGCTTTTGCTTAAAGTACGAGCTGTTGGCGGAGATGGCGGGCACCACCAACTGGTTTGGAGTACTGGTGAACTTCGGCGCCACGTAGGTCAGGTTCGTCCCGGCCTTCGGAAAATCCGCCGGATCGATCGTGTTTTCCTCGTTAGTGCCATTGCTCGACAGGACGCGCCGCCACTCTTCGTTATAGAAGAAGAACGTCCTCTGCTTGTTGACGTTGTACACCTTCGGGATGAAGAAGGGCCCGCCGACGTTGTAGCCGAAGATGTTGTAGTGCGTCTCGGCGTTCGGCGTGATCGGCGTCGACAGCTTGTCGAAGTAGCTGTTGGCGTTGTAGTCCGTATTGCGGTTGAACTCCCACGCCTCGCCATGGAACTTCTGCGTGCCGCTCTTCAGCGAAAGACTCATCGTCGCGCCGGAGGAAATACCGTAATCCGGCGGATAGTTCGACGCCAGCATGTTGAACTCGGCGATGGCATCCTGCGAAGGCATGATGTCCATGCCGCCGGCGCCGCCGCGGTCGTCCGCCTCACCGCCGTCGATCAGCCAGATGTTGTGGCTCTGGCGTAGGCCGTTCACGCTGATGGTGAAACTGGCTGCCACGGAGGTTGGCGTGTTCGAGTCGGGCAGGGCGGAGCTTACGCCCAGGCCCAAAGCAGCCAACGCGGCAAAGTTGCGGTTCTCGGTAGCAATTTCGCTGATCTGCTCGGAGCTGATCAGCGTGCTGACCACGTTGGAGTCGGTTTGCACCGCCAAGGCATCGGCTTCAACCGTGACGGTTTCGCTCGCCGCGCCCACGGTGAGCTGAACGTCATGGCGGAAGGTCTGCGAAACGTTGACGACGACGCCGTTTTCCTGAAACGTTTCGAAGCCCTTGGCCGTCACCTTCAGGTTGTAGGTGGCGGGGTTCAAGCCGCTGATGTCGTACAAGCCGGTCCCGCCGCTCTGGGTCGTGCGGGTTATCCCGGTGGCCGGATTGGTGAGAACGACACTCGCGTCGGGCACCACCGCTCCGGTTTTATCCGTCACGATACCGGTGAGCTCCGAATTGGCCTGTCCTATTGCCACGGCACATGCCAACACGAAGAACAACGGCAACAGGAGGTACCTGTATCTCGCTTGTCTCATGTGACCATCCTTTTCAAAGTTGGTGCTGCTTTTGTTGCGTTTCTCCGTCGTCTCTCCAGAGACTTCGAGGCAAACCGGTCACTTCGAGCGGGAGCGGAGATCGCGCGGCTGCTGCTGGAATGCGGCCTGCCGATCTTGGTCGATCAAGGCCGTTGGTATTCCATCAAGACACCAATGCGCCCCCGCGCTGCACCCCGTTTTCGCGGAGTCACGCGACGGCTGCTGCCGGCGATCTGAAACAGAAATGCTCAAATACACCGATTTACCTGTGGGTTCGGAAATTCGACCGAGCCATTTAACGCTCGCGGATTCAGGATTGTCAAGAAGAAAATCAATTTACCTCACGATCCTTCTCCGCCTTGCCCGTCTCTCCAGCAGATACGCGTCAAGCGATTTTCGCGTCTGCCACCGGCGTCCTTGTAAGGTGCCGGATTGCGGGGTGGTCTTACTGCTCTCGCCGGAGTTCTCCTCTTCAGTTCCGGCCCTTTGTCCACTTCGGCTCGCGTCGCACTGCTTTTGGATCTCGACTTGCAACCCGTCAGTGGCCCTTTTTCTCCGTAGGATGGAAGACCGGAAATTCCGTTCCTCCATTTTTTAGAATCTTCGCGCTCAAACGTTTAAGCAGAGCGCGAATGAATTGTCTACCCCGGAGCCGGAAGCATTAAAGACTCATCAATAAGCAATTGTCAAGTGCCGCAATCGATACTTTTTGCGTATAGAACCAGGATGGCGCCAAAGAACGGAGTCGGCAATGCCGGATCCATCTCAATGCAAAGAAGTTCGGGTCAAAATGCCACTTCGGCACGGCAGCGCCGCCACGATTTTACAGGCTCTTTCCGAAGCCGGAAAACTGGAAGGGCCAAAGACTTCCAAACCGATGGTCTTTTGCATCGCTCGGCGTTCTTGACGATATTTCGTCACCCCAGGGGTCCCAGCTCGCCGAAACGCGGGCATCCTGGGCCTCCGCGCCATGCTGACGTCCGGAAAAAAGAAAACGGCGTGGGAGAGCCGTCGCTCGCCCACGCCGGGATGATGTTCCGAGTCGGATTAGAAAACGAATTTCCCTCCGAACTGCAGTACGCGAGGATCGTTGGCACTGGTGACTTGTCCGAAGTTCGCGTCGGTGAACCCAAGATCGAGTCCGTTGAACTGCGTGTGGTTGAAGGTGTTGTACGACTCCACACGGAACTCAAAGTGCGTACTCTCGGTTCCCGCCACCGGGAACGACTTGAACAGGCTCAGGTTCCAGTTGAACATCCCAGGCCCGACCACGGCATTTCTGCCGGCCGTGCCGAAGCCATTGTTTCCGCCGCCATTCCAGGGAGCCGTTGGTGCAGCGAAAGCAGCAGTATCGAACCACTCCTTTTGCGTCTTGGGTCCGCCGGTCTTGGCGACCAGGTCGGGACGATTGGTGGTTCCGCCGCCCAAACCGAGCGTGTCGGGTCCGTAGGTGACGTTCTGCGGCAGCCCGCTCATCGCCGTGGTCACGCCGGAAAAGACCCATCCGCGCAGAAGCGCCCGCTCCGCCATGTTGTCGGAACGGAGAGTGGGCACATTGTAGACATAGTTCGCGGTGAAGATGTTGCGCCGGTCGTATCCTCCCGGCCCGCGGTCGTACCTCAGGTTGAATGGATCGGAGATGCCGTTCAGATCGTCGGTCTCCTCATCGATCTGATGCGACCAGGTATAGGCGAACTGCGTCGTCAACCCATGCTTGTTCTCCATGCGCAGCGCCGCCTGCAGCGCGTTGTAGTTGAAATGGCTGGCATTCTCATCCTCCGTGATGCCGGCAAAGCCCGGGTACATCCTGTAGAGGTTGGAATTGGCCCCTTGGCTGACAGCTTCCCGGTCATCGTATGGATTGGGGGGATGGGTCGGGTCAATCAGCGGTAGCGTGTTGATGGCGCGCTGATTCGACTGGTTCCAGCCCGTGGTTCCCACATACTGCGCCACCGCGATCACCGAAGGCGCTACCTGGTGCTGGAGGCCCAGGCTGAACTGCGCCGTAGCCGGGTTTGGATAGTAATAGGCAAGCGTACCCATGCCTGCCGGGAACACCGGATTGGTTGCCACCGAGCCGTTGAGCGCGCTCACGTGAGGATTGGTGAAGTACACCGAGTTCGCCGTCGGCTGGTAGGCGTACGGCGGATTGGTGTCGGTCCCATAGATGTCGTTCCCTTGCACGCGCTCGTAGAAGGTGCCGACGCCGCCGCGCAGCACCGTCTTGTTATTGCCGAAGAGGTCGTAGGCGAAGCCCAGACGCGGTTCCGGCGTGAAGTAATCGTTCGCCACCAGCCCGCGCGGGAACCCATTCACGCCCGGACGTCCGATTCCGTTCAGGTAGAAAGGAACCGGCGCACCGGTGGGATTGGAGAACCCCGGCCCGTTCGGGTTCATTGCGCCCGTCGTCGCATTCGGACGCTGCGCATTCGCCATGGTGAAGAGCAACGGATCGAAGTTCGCGGTCCGGTTGAACTTCTCGTAGACGTGAGGCAGCGTGTCGTAGCGGAAACCCACGTTGAGGGTCAGCCGGTGCGTCACCCGCCAGTTGTCCATGGCATAGAACGAGTAAGTATTGTTCAGCCAATGGAACATATCGATGATTTGCAACTGCTTGAAGTTGTCGGCAACCCCGAGCAGGAAGTTCACATAGGCGTCGCCCGAAAAATCGGTGCCGAAGGTGTAATCGCCCTGGGTGTCGGCCTGCTGCTGCTGGTTCTTATCGTTCCGCATGTAGGCGAATCCGAACTTCAGGGCATGCTTGCCCTTCGTCCAGGAAACGTCGTCGCGCGGCTGATAATCCAGGAATGCGTTCCGCCACGGCCAGTAGTTCACCGTCCAGTTCGTGCCCAACGGCGCGCCCAGATCGACGGAAGGCATCCGGCTCTCGAGATTGTTGGCCGCCGGGAAATAGCCGTGCTGCGTCCAGCCCGAGGGGATCGTATAGATGCCGGCGGGCGGGATGCTGATGCTATTGCCATTCACGTTCAGTGATGTCTCGTTCAGCAGCGTTCCCGAGATGGTATCCGTCAGCTTGATGACGCTGCCCCAGGTGGGGTTCATGAAGATGTCCCCGGTGGTGGGATAGGTGTCGTTGCTCCACATATCCGGATAGTAGGTCTGCGACATCTGATCGTGGATAAAGTGCCCCATCAGGTGCAGTTTCGCTGTGATGTCGTGATCGGCGCGCACCACATCTTCGCGCACGTAGGTGGGCTGGCTGGGCGACGCCACATATTGCGGCGCCCCGGTGGCGGAGGTGGAGTTCGCGGCGGGAATGGCTCCCGTATGCATGAACAGCACCGCATTGGGGTCGATCAGGTTGGCAGGAATCGCGCCGCCCCGGCCTGCGGGAACCGTGGCGTTGCCGGGAAACGAATTGCCAATCGTCAATCCGTCCTGCTTGTACAGTGCCAGCCGGGCTGGATCCGCCGTGTTCGGCACGCAGGGCGCCGTCTGTCCGGTATTGCAGATTCCGGTGTTCGGCGACTCCTTGAAGCCCGTCGGCACGATGTAGTTCAGACTCTGCCCCGCGGTCGGAATGTCGTAGCTCGGAATCGTGTTATTGGCCGTAGGAGTTGCGCCCTGAATTAGCCTGCGCCACTCTTCGCTGTAGAAGAAGAATGTCTTGCTTTTGCTCTTGGGATACAGCCCGGGGAGAAACGCCGGGCCTCCGATGTCCCCGCCAAAGATGTTCAGGCGCAGCTCCGGAGTGGGGGTATTCGACAGCTTGGAGAAGTAATTCGCCGCATCGAAGTCGTCGTTACGGTTGAACTCCCACAAGCCCCCATGAAAATCCTTCGTCCCGGACTTGAGCGCCATCACGACTGTCCCGGCCGAGGAGATCCCGTAATCGGGTTGGTAATTGCTGTCCAGCGTCTGGAATTCCGCCAGCACATCGGGAGAGGGCATCACCCCCGGCCTTCCGCCGCTGCCGCGGTCATACACTTCGCCGCCGTCGATCAGCCAGTTGTTGTGTCCGGGGCGCATGCCATCGAAGCTGATGCTCTCGCTGGCGCCTTGCGCAGAAATCCCGTTAAACGCCGGAATGTTCGGCGAAACCCCCATCCCCAGCGTGGCCAGCGAGAACATGCTCCGGCCGTCGGTGCCGATCTGTGTCAGCTGCTCGCCGGTGATCAGGTTGCTGACTTCGTTGGTTTCCGTTTGCAGATTCAATGCGTTCGCCTGCACCATGACCGTCATGGTGCTCACGCCCAGCGTGAGCGTGACATCCTCCCGGACCGTCGCGGCCACGTTCATCACGATGCCGGTTTTTTCGTAGACGTTGAAGTTCGGCGCCGCAACCTTCAGGCTGTAAGTGCCGATGTGCAGGGCCGGAAAATCGTAGATACCCGCGCCATTGGTGAGGCTCGATCGGGCTTCTCCTGTACCCGCATTCGTCAACGTGACCGACGCGTTCGGCACCACGGCCCCGGTCGGGTCCGTAACCGCTCCTGTGAGATTCGCGTTCTCCTGCGCGAAAACCACCGCGCACGCCGCCAGAAACAGCAACGGCAGCAGAACGTACCTGTATCTCCTGTGTGTCATGTGACCTTCCTTTCAAATGAGTGACTGCCAGGTTGACTTCTTTTTGTTTCAGTTTTCCTGTCTTCGGTGCGGACAGGCGCAAAACCGTCCGCTTCGCGCCATGAATTGGCTGCGTCAGCGGGCCAAGGGTTGCGGCTTCGTTTTGAAAGAGAATCCGGGGGATTGCTCCGAAGAGAAGTAGGGCCTCCGCGCAGCCATCCGCCCAATCGAACCCGCAACGAAGCCTTACGGCGATCTTGCGAAGCATCGTTTGTCCGCACCGAGTTATTGGAGGGGCTCGACATCGTCATCGAGCCTTCATTGCGCGGAGCCGTGTCATTTCAGCCGGCCATGGGCGCCGAAACCAGAAATGCCGGCCCGCTCAACCCGTCTCGTTAGCAGCCGCAACTCGAAGTCGCAGCCAGCCGGCGCTGATGAGCGCCAGCCGGCGGGTTTGGGTCCCTCGGTCTTGCCGGCGGC
>JASHTH010000455.1 GCA_030040655.1 Acidobacteriaceae bacterium
AACCCGTTGAAGACAACCATCGATTCGCGATATGCGCCGTCGAATTCAATCGTGATGCGTTTTCCTGCATCGGCCGCGGGAAGCTCGATGACGCGGCGATACCAGCCCACGCTGGTCGAGGGATAATTCCTTCCCAGCGGATAGTACCCTTTGCTCGAAAGCGCCGGGTCGTTCGTGAACGGCAGTTCGATCGCCCAGTCGTGGGGCAGATCGACGGGCGTCCAGTCTCCGTCGTCGAAGGCGATGGCGCCGGCAGCGATAAAGTTTCCCGTCTTCTGAAAATTGCCGGTCCTGCCGCTGCCGAATCCGAAGTCTTTTTCCGCGTCGTCGGCATGGCCGAAATGAAAGCGCCAGCCGAAGTCGAGGAGCAGCCGCTCGCGGCCCGCACCGGGGGTGGCCGATTCGCGCGGCGCGGACGCGGGCGATGCTTCGCTTTGTTGAACCGCGGCCTCCATTGCGGCGCCCAGCGGACCGGCGGCATTGGCCGCGGCGATGGCCGCCGGCGCCAGTAAACCCGTCTTCAGCAGATTGCGGCGTGAAAAGGTTTCCATTTTGCCTTCCTTCGACTCTGTGCGGCATTTCAGCCACTGTTTTTCCGCAGAGCTTTCAGTGGGAACCAAAAAACACGCCAGTATACGCCGCTCAAGCAGGGGTCGGGGATCAGTGGTCAGCCGTCTGGTCGGTGCTCGAGCCGCAGCCTCTCGATTCTCAGTTGCCCTTTAGGTCCCTCGTTCCCTTGGTCCCTTCGTTCCTATTCCCGGTTCCCTACTTCCTGTTCCCTGGACGCTGGACCCGGACCCTGGACCCTTCCTTCACCTGGGCGCCGGCTCCGACGAATCGGCCAGCGCATACGCCAGCACCGCGATCACCGCCGCATTCTCATTCAAGTGCTGCGGATTCACCTTGTCCAACGTGTCTGCGGCCGTGTGGTGATAGTTGAAGTAGAAACGGCTGTCCTGGATGGGCGCAAAGCTGGGCACGCCTTTTTCGGTCAGCCCCTCGATGTCCGCGCCCGTTTCCGGCGCTGCCGTTAGCGTCTCCGCGCCGATCGCATCCAACACCTGCGCCACCGGCTGCAGCCACGGCCCCAGCGCAGGCTTACCGGCATAGTAGAGCCCGGTCGGATGATCCGCTCCCAGGTCGCTCTCGATGGCTCCGATCTGATTCGCCATTTCGCCGCCGTGTTCCGCCATATAGGCTGCCGCGCCTTGCGATCCCTCTTCCTCGCTCATCCAGGCGACGAAGCGGATCGTGCGCCGCGGATGGAGGTTCAGTTCGTGCAGCAGATGAATCGTCTCCATGGAAATGACGACTCCGGCGCCGTCGTCGATCGCGCCCGTGCCGAGGTCCCAGGAGTCCAAATGCCCAGAGACGATCACAACCTGCTGGGGACGCTCCGTCCCGGGCCAATCCGCGATGACGTTGTCGCTTGGCGCGTCGGGCAGAGTCTGCGGCGTCAACGTCAGGTGCAGCGTAACCGGGCCCTGTGCAGCCAGGTCGCTCAGCAAGTCGGCATCTTCGGCGGTCACCGCTGCGGCGGGAACCTTCGGCGCGTCGGGCGAATATTCCATTTCGCCGGTGTGAGGCAACCGGTAGTCCGCACCACCCACCGAACGCACCAGCACGGCTACCGCGCCCAGAGCCGCTCCTGCGCCGGCTCCGGCGGCGCGGTAGACAACATCGCCCACGTAGGCCTCGAGGCCATGGCCTTCAGCCGCCAGTTCCTTATCGAACGTGTGGTTGAAGAGCAGGATCTTTCCCTTCACCCCATCCGGCGACAGATCACGAAGCTGCTTCCAGTCGTCCGCCACCACAACTTCGGCGGTGATGCCTTCGGGCGGCGTGGCGACACTGGGGGCGAGCGCGGTCAATACGATCTTCAGTGTCGTTCCCGGCGTCTGCCCCGGCCATTTCACGACCTCAGCCGTCTCGGCGCCGCGCACCCAATGCGGCACCATGGCCTTTTCGAGCGCGACGGTCGCGCCCAGCGCACGCATTTCGCCGGCGACGTAGTCCACGGCCTGCTGCGCCTGCGGTGAACCGCTCAGCCTGGGACCGATGTTGTCCGTCAGATGGCGCAGTTCATTCAGCGCATAGGCGTCCTTCATCGCCGCATCGCGCAGCCGGTCCATCGTTGCCAACTGTTCCGGCGTCCAGGCGCTCTTGCCTTCGCCCATCATGGCGCTCAGCCGATCCAGCGGACTCTGCGCCTGAGCCGGCGAAGGGCTCGCTTGAGATGCACATTCCGGCAAAACCGTCGCTGCTGCCGAACTGGCAATTAGCAGTGAAATCAAGGGGAAAAGGCGAGGCGGGAAAGCCATGCCGGATGGTACCATGCCGCCGCGCACCGCTTTCCGCGCATCTACGTCTATACGATTGATCTGTCGCTGCGGCTGAGACCAAGTCGGCCAGACAGGTTCGGCCGCAACTCGCTATACTGTATGGATTGGGGAGAACTTTCCCGCCGCAAGGCCGGTAAGCCTCAAGAGGTTAGAACAACGCTATGAAATCGCTCTTCGAACGGCTGCGCGCCCGCCGTCTCGCTTCCACCTTCCTCGTGCTGGCCACCATTTCGGCCGCCATCGTTGCCGGCTCCTTCGTCGCTCATGGCGTGCGCGGACAGGAGATGCCGAATTCGAGCACCGACGCGACTCCGCTCAAGGTTGTCAGTTCCCCGGTGCCTCCCAACGAATTTGAAAAGATCGCCAGGCAGGTGGGTCCGGCTGTCGTAAACATCAACACGCAGACTCTTCCCAAGCAGTCGGCCAACGGCCGGCACTCCCAGCGCCGCATGCGTCCCGACCAGCAGAATCCCGGCGGCGACGACGGCGACGATGACGATCAGGGGCAGGGTTCGGATAATTTCCAGGACTTTTTCAATCGTTTCTTCGGCGGTCAGATTCCCGACCAGGGCGATGACGGCGGCCAGGTGCGCGAATCGCTGGGCTCCGGGTTCATCGTCGACTCCAAGGGCTACATCGTCACCAATTACCACGTGATCGAGAAGGCCGACAAGATTTATGTGAAGCTCTCCACCGACCCGGACACGCAGGACCTCGGTCGACCGGCGCGGGTCATCGGCAGCGACAAAGCCACCGATCTCGCCGTCATCAAGATCGACGCGAGCAGCGCGCTGCCCATCGTGAAACTGGGCAACTCCGACGAGACCAAGGTGGGCGATTGGGTGGAGGCGATCGGCAGCCCGTTTGCGCTGGCGCAGACCGTCACTGCGGGCATTATTTCGGCCAAGAACCGCACGATCGAGCCCGGCGCGCCGGGCCAGTTCCAGCATTTCATCCAGACGGACGCGGCCATCAATCCCGGCAACTCCGGCGGACCGCTGCTGAACATGAACGGCGATGTCATCGGAGTCAACACGGCCATTTATACGCAATCGGCCGGCTATCAGGGAATCGGCTTTGCCATGCCGTCCAATACCGTCGCCGATGTCTACAACGACCTCATCAGTCCCAGCCACAAAGTCGTCCGCGGTTCGATCGGCATTCAATTCCGGCAAGGTCTCTCCAGCGCGGTGAATCGCGTCTACGGCTTCAAAAACGGGGTTCTGGTGCAGGAGATTCAGCCAGGCGGACCGGCGGATAGGGCGGGGCTGAAACCCGGCGATATCATCACCCAAATCGACGGCCGCAATGTGAAAGACGGCGACGATCTGGTCAACGACATCGCTAGCCGCCACCCTGGTTCGAGCATTCGGCTGGGCTACCTGCGCGATGG
>JASHTH010000456.1 GCA_030040655.1 Acidobacteriaceae bacterium
TCGCCGGAACGATACGCTTAGAGTATGTACGAAGATTTTCACGTCGCCGACCGCTGGACGGGCGAAGACCTGCACTGCCGCTGGAAGGCGAACATTGTGGCCATCGCCACGCGCCACGCCGATGCGGTCGACGTTCGCTTCGACGTGAACGGCCGGCCGATGTGGATCGCGCTGCCCTGCCAGGCCTGGGTGGAGCAGAAGCGGCGTACCGGCAAGGTGATCACCGACCAACTGGCCGCGCAGGTCGCCGGGCGTTACTTGAAGCAGCTGATCGAGGAAGGCTTCGACTCGCGCCGTGAGGTCTACACCATGGGCGCAGCCGAGGTGCTGGAGCACCTGGACGCCATTGTGGCTGAAGCGAAAGATCGTGGGGAGATGCCGGTCCTGCCGGTCGGCGCGTAGGCGCGTGCACTGCGAAGTGTCCGGAAGCTGAGTCCCTGATGCCGCATTGGCCGCCCCTGTGCAAAAACCCGGAAAATTCCCAGTTCCCCGAGGCTCGGGTCAGGGTTAGAATAGTGCGCAAAGCAGCCCGCCTACGTCCGGTCATTCCCTGCCAGCCGTCAACGTGGTTGAGAATCGAGGTTCACCGTGAACGTGGACCGTCAAGTTCGTATTCTCTCCATCTGCGATCACGGCCGCCTGCGTTCTTCGCGCGAACGCGTATTGAAGAGCGCCGGGTACGACGTGGATTCGATTTCAAGCGACGAGTTCCTGCGTTTCTGCCAGGTGCGCTCGTCGTCGCTCGCCATCATCTGCAAGACGGTCAGCCCGGAGTCAGCCGTGCGCCTGGAAAGCCTGCTGCCCCGGTACAACCCCGACATCCGGATCCTGCATCTGGATCGCCCTCCCGAGGTGGAACAGCATCGCGGCGGGCGGGCTCATCGGTCGCCGGGCTCGGGCCAGTTCCTGCAAGCGGTCGAATCGCTGGTAACGAACAGCTAGGGCAGTTGAAGAAATAGTGTGTCCTCCTGGGTGTTGCTCAAGGTCGGCGCTACCCTGAGGGAGCGACGACCTTGTACCACGTCAGAAACCTCAGACAATTCCTTAGAACGCCGCAAGACCCCGTTCTGTGCGAGGCGATCCATGCGCCCTGGCGATCGCCGCATCAGGTCAGGCTGCTGGCAAGCGTGGAGCTGATGTTGGTGAAGGCCGAGTTGATGCCCGCTCCCAGGCTGCCCATGGCGAGGGTTGCGCCAAAGGCGATGAGCGCGACGATCAGGCCATATTCCACCATGCTCTGGCCTTCTTCGCGGGAGACAGGAGAATGAATCCCGACAAGGAGCTTCAAGATTAAGTTATTCATTTTTTAGCTTCCTTTAGGTCAATGTAGGTCCCGGCCGCCGACCCGGCGGCGCTTGGTCACGGGCGGGATTGAGAGGTATCCTCCCACAAAAGTGGCAGGTCGGAAACGTCGCATTCGTTATACGCGAAGGGAATTACCGACGGCCGCCGGATGATTACCGGACGACGGTACCGGTCGCTCGAGGGTCTTCGACCGCGCGAAGGAGTTCCCGGTCCCAAAATCGGGATCTCCACCCCGGCAAGCAAAGATCGCTGGACGAGAGCCCCGGACCTGGGGCACCCCAGGGACGATGCAACATCAAGCGGCCAGGGAACTGAGCGATCCGCGAAAAAACTCGATCGCCCGGCAGGAATCGCTACTGGTCCGCGGGGCGTACGAAGGGCTTTTGCAAGTAGAGTCGGGCCTCGTTGAGGGCGCCCTGGGTGTTGTCGTTGGTCTGCACGGCCAGGCGATATTCGTTCACCGCGCGATCGCGCTGGCCGGTAATGTCGAAGATCTTGCCCAACGCGATGTGGCTCCAGACCTCGGTCCAGCGCGGCTCGTCGTCGCCGCGCAGCGCATCGCGGTAGGCGTTCACGCTGGCCTGGTAGTTGCGCTGCGTATAGAGCACCTCGCCGATGCGATAGCTGGCCAACGAGCTCAGCGGGTTGGCCTGGAGTGCCTTCTGGTACTCGCCCAGCGCGCCCACCAGGTCGCCCTGCGCCACCAGTTGCTGGCCTTTCAGGATGGAGATTCGCACCTGGAGGTCGGGCGAGGTCTTCAGGATCCAATCCCCAGGATCGATGCTGATGCGCCGCGGCCGGCCGAAGGTATCGACCACGTACTGCGAATCGGTGCCTACCACATCGACACGCTGATTTTCGGTTTTGCCGTCGGTTTCAATGCGCAGGTCGACGGGCATGTTGAAAAGATCGAGGTCCTGGCTGATCTCGCCGATCGTGCGAAAGCCCTTGTTGTTGCCCAGCCGATAGACGGCGTACTTGTCCTTGAACTGCGGGGCGCCTGTACCGTCGACCCACTGCGAGAAGAACGGCGTCAGGTTCTGCTGTGTCTGCGCCTCGGCAACTTTGTAGAAATCGCCGGAGGTGACGGATTGGTCGGTGTATTGGCTGAGCACGCCCTTGAGAAGGGCCAAGAACGGCTTCTCGCCGACCTCCCAGCGCAGCATGTGGAAGATCATGGCACCTTTTTCCAGCGTCTCCGACTGGAATTGCGGCGAAAACGCGTTGTCGCGGGCGACACGCTCCATGCTCGACAACGGAACCGTGTCATAGGCCAGCGCGCCGGCTGAAACGTCGAGAATGGCGTTGCGCAGCGCCGTCTCGCCCTCCTGGTCTTCGAGATACATCAGCTCGCCGTAGCGCGACATGCCGTTGGTAATCCAGGCGTCGTTGAGCGTCCGCGGGCTCACCTCTGAGCCCCACCACTGATGCGCAATGGTATTGGCCAGCAAGCGGATGCCGGATTTGTCGCTGACCCGCGAGCCCTGAATCGCCGCCAGCTCCGGCGCCCACGCCGCGGGCAAGGTGTCGTCGGGAATTTCGGTGACGACGAGATGGGATGTCTCGGGCTCACCAAAGCTGTCGGTGAAGAAATCGAATTCTTTGGTGGCCGTTTGCGCCAACTGGTTACCCGCCGCCTGGTGAGCCAGCGTCAAGTACACCTTCACATTGCCCGCGCCGACGGAGACCGGGTCCATGTACCGTCCGGCAATCACCGTGCCGGGAAAGCCCGGCTTGGTCCAGTTGAAGTCGTACTCATCGCCCGGCTTGCCGCTGGCCAGCGTGACGGGGTGCGACTTGCCCTCGGCGCCGCCGGCAAAAACGCGCATGCCTTGCGGAACGCGGATGTGCATTTCGGCCGTAAATCGATCCGTCATGAAGCCGGTCATCGGGAACCAGCGGGCGGGATAGAGAAGGTAGGTGATCGGCTCTTGAATCGCAGCCAGCTTCAGGCCTTCGACGGGGCCGTCTTCGCTGCCGGTGATGATCCCGTCGTACTCGAAGGTCCAGTGGGAAACTTGTCCTTTGGTAATGGGCGCGGCCGGCGTAACGCGGATCGTGCCATCGGCGAGACGCTCGCCGGTGAGCACCTTGCCGCCCTGGTCGGTGATCTTTTCGACCTTCAACGCCGGATGGAAGCCGAAGCTGATCTGCTCGGAGTTTTCGGGCGCGGTAAAGGTCACTGCGGCCTTGGCCGTCAAGTGATGCGTGGCCGTGTCGATTTCGGCATCGATGACGTAGCCGGTGATGTCGAGCGAAGGGCGCTCGGGTCGCTGCGCCTTCAGCGGCAAGGCAACCAGAAGCGCGCCGGCCAGCGCAGCGGCCGGCAGGAGCGACAACTCCCGCGTCCAGACGATCAGCGAATTCCTTTTGACAAACATCTCGAATCCATCCATTTCCGTCTCTGTCCGGTTAGACGAGTCTGTGCGGTCATTTCGTCGTCCGGTTTGAGCCCGTCAATTCTGCTGCGGCGGGCCAGCCGACTTCGGAGGCGACGGCTGTGACTGCAACCAATAGGTGCTTCGCTGACCGTACCCGGAGAAATGAAACAAATCCATGCTATGGCCGCGATCCGGCTGTCAGGATTGCACGGTCTCGGCGATCTGCGCCGGGGAACGCGCATCCAGCAATTCCAGGGTAATCTCTGCCACCCGGCTTACGGCTCCCGCGCCGAATTGGTTCTGAACGGCTTGCCGGGATAGAAGCAGCCCCCGAATCTGGGCCAGTTCCATCTTCATGGACTGCCGGGGCAGCCCGTCGGGTAGCAGGCGCTCCAATTCCAGGACGACATTCCGCGCCGTAAAGCCGCTCTGGATGAGCTCCGGAACCACGCGCTTGCCGGCCACGAGGTTGACCATGGCCACATGGGGCACGCTGACCACGCGCCGGGCGATGGCGTAGGTGAGCGGAGAGACGCGGTAGACAACGACGAAGGGATTGCCGATCAGCGCCGCTTCCACCGTCGCTGTGCCGCTGGCGACGACCGAGGCGCGAGAATGCAGCAATGCAGCGCGGGCGTCACGGACCAGGCGCACCGGAGGACCCGAGCCTTGCGCGGCGATCAACGCACGCAGATGTTCGCGCTGCGAAGCGACCAGGGTCGGCGCAACGGGGAGCAGGAACGCAAAGCGCTTCTCCGGCGCGCGCTGCGCGAGGCTGCGCGCGGCATTCAGCATCTCGGGGAGATTCGCGCGAATCTCCTTCATCCGGCTGCCCGGAAGCAAGCCGATCCAGGTTGCTGCCGCGTCGAGGCCGCTGTCTCGCGCGAATTGCTCGCGGCTGACCGAGGGCGGAGGCAATTCGGCCAGCGGATGCCCGACAAACTCGGCCGCGACCCCGCGCCGGCGATAGAACCGTTCCTCGAACGGGAAGATGACCAGCATTCGGTCGACATATCGCTGCACCAGCCGGATGCGGCGCTTCTTCCACGCCCACAATTGCGGGCTGACGAAGAAAACGACCGGAATGCCAAGGCGGCGGAGTTCGCGCGCCAGCTTGAAATGAATGTCGGGAAAATCGATGAGGACGGCCACGGCCGGCCGCCGCTCGCGAATTGCGTCCCGGAGCTTTCGGTAACCGCGATAGATGCGCGGAAGGCTGCGGATGACCTCGGTAATACCCATCACGGCCATCTCTTCGGCACGCACAATGCGCTCCACGCCCGCGGCTTCCATGCGCGGCCCGCCCATTCCGAGAAACTGCGCCGCGCGGCCGGTTTGGGCGAGACGCTTCTTCAGCGCTTCGACCAGCAGCGCGCCGTAGTGCTCGCCGCTAGCCTCGCCTGCCGAGATGAAGATGCTGCCTGCCATGCGTTGTCGCGTGCGACATCTTCAATGATACCGGTTTACGGTTTTGACTCCCGCGCGACGCGCCGGAGACTCCTTCGTCTCGCTTCCTTCCATCGGGACTGCACCCGGGCCTGTCGTATGATTCCCTTGCGTCGATAGGCCGGCGCGAATGGAGGTGGGCTTGAACCGCATCGAATTCTTCGCCGCATTGGCGGCGATTCTGGCGTCGACGATCGCGAGCGCGG
>JASHTH010000457.1 GCA_030040655.1 Acidobacteriaceae bacterium
GCAGAGAAGAGGAGGGCCGCTGCGCACGTGCGTAACATAAACCACCCCAGAGGTTTGACTGCACCATAGAGAGGTTGGTTGTATCTGTCTCAATCTGGTCACTATCTTTTCAGCAAATCGATCGGCTCGCTGAAGTCCGTCACCCGAATATGTCGGGCCAGCGCGGCATGCCGGCGCTCGATCGCACGGTACATCTCCCAGGCCACGCGCCGATAGCTGAAATGCCCGGGCGGCGCAGAACGCAGCTCCGAGATATATTGCGCTTCGGCGAAATCCATTTTGAACAGGCACCGTAGGCGCGTTGCCAGCGGCAGCAGATAGAGCGCCGATTGCCCGGCCTCGGGCGCCGCGCCCGCGGCAATCTGCGCGCTCGCCGCATGAGCCCTCTCAATGGCCGACCCGTACTCGCCCAGAACGCCGGCTTCTTCCAGAATGTCGATTCCGCCGGGGAGATCGCCCGACCGTGGCGTCTCGTAGCCATGGCGCGCCGTGAACCCCTGCTTGATCTGCACGCAGCGGCGATGACGGTGCATGTCGCGGAATCCCCCGATATCCATCAGGATGTCGAAGCGCAGCGCCGCTCCGGCGTGGAATGCTCGCAGCGCCTCATCGTACGGTCCGCGATGCCTCAGCCCGAGCTCGATGATTTCGTTCACGCGCGCCTCTGGCATTTCCGCAACCACGTCCCGTACTTGGCGGTAAGGATGGTCGCTGCCCCAATAGATCAGCGTGGCGGCCAGCTCCGCCTCCAGCGTTTCGGTGCGCTCCACCAGGTCCACGAGAGGAGCGTCGGCGATCGGCATTCCAGCCAGCAATTCGCTCGCAGCCTGCTCCAGCTCGATCCGCGTTCGCATTAGGTACTCGTTCGGCTGGGCGTATTTCACCAGCGTCGGCGCCGTACGCACCTCGCGCGTCAGCAGCGCTTCGGCCTCTGCGGCAAGCTCGGGCTCATGCGCTGACAGCTTCTCCACCAGCGCAGCCGCCTTGCTGGCGTTGACGATCCATGCGGGTCCGGTCGCGGCCTCGCGCAACTTCGCCCCGAGATCCCGCACCTCCGCCATCGGATGCGAGAGTAGCCGCGAAACCTGCGTCTCCAGCGTTCGCGCATTCACGATCTGGCCCAGAGAGGTGTTGGTGGCCAGAGGCAGCAGATAGCGCGCCACGTCGAAGCCGCGCGCTTTCAGCGTGCGCTCGAACGCCTCCGGTTTCATCGATTCCGGACGCGGAATGCGCCGCTTCAGCAGGTCGTGAACGGCCGCGCTGGTCCGCTCATAGGCGCCGAACAGGCTGTCGATCGTCCCCGCGTAAAGCTCAGTCTCGGCCGCGTGTCCCTCGAAATCGGGAAGATACCACCCCGATTTCATGAAGTTTTGGTAGCGCGTCGACCGCTCCTGCCCGTCCCACCGTTGCTCGTCTACCAGCACGATCGCCGCCAGCAGGCTCAGCCGCTCCACGGCAAATGCGATGTGCGCGAGGTCGGCGATCGACCGGTGTCCGTATTGAAAATAAAAGGTGTTCAGGAACTGCTCGGCTCGTTGGGCGCTGATCTCGGCCAGCGATTCGCGCATGGAAAGCGCGGACCGCGAATACTTGGCCATGGCATAGGCCAGCACCTCGGGATCGGCCCCGTGAACGGCGAAGACTTCGGTCCGGTTGCGCGCGCCGGGATGAGAAATGGCGGTTTCTGATTCGGTGGCAGCCTGCATCGTTTCCCTCCGCGCCGGCCCGCCTGACCCCGGGATCCGGTGACATCGCGCTCTTGCGCATCTAACTGTCCGTGGGCATTCTGCAAAGATTTACTGGACATTGCGCGGGCGCGGGACCAGAATACGGCATACAGGTCCCTGGGAGTATTCCCGGTTGTGGAAGGGGCGGCCTGCGCCGCGGAGGGGGCAGGCCATGAGCAGGAGCATCTGGCCCATGCGCGAGATTCGGGTACGCACGTCGTACAGGCCGCGGCCTTTGCCTTCAGGCCGCTGGGCGCTTACGCAGCGATGGAACGACGTGCTCTTTGCGCACTGGCCCGTGCCGCCGGCCCAGTTAACTCCCCTCATTCCCGACGGCCTGCAGATCGACACTTTCGAGGGTTCGGCCTGGGTCGGCGTCGTTCCCTTCTGGATGGACCGCATCAAGGTCCGCGGCGTGCCGCCGATTCCCGGAACACGCAGCTTTCCCGAGCTCAACCTCCGCACGTACGTTCGCGATGCGCAGAGCGGCTCACCCGGCGTCTACTTCCTCTCGCTCGACGCCGGCAACCTGATGGCCGTCGCGGTGGGCCGCGCCTTCTACCATTTGCCCTATCATTGGGCGCAAATTCGTTTCGAGCGGCAGAACGAGCGCGACTTTGTCTTCGAAAGTCAGCGCCGCCTCCAGAGCAGTCCGGTGGAGTTCAAAGCGCGATATCGCGGGCTCGGCCCGACGCGAAAGCTCGCCGAAAGTCGGCCCGGCACCCTCGAATTCTTCCTCACCGAGCGCTACTGCCTGTTCACCGTCAACCGTGCAGGCCGGCCCATCCGCGCCGACGTCCATCACGTTCCCTGGCCACTGGAAGACGCCGAAGCCGACATCGAGCGCAACGACCTGCCTGCCGCTTTCGGCATCACGCTGCCCGGCGAAAAGCCCGTCCTTCACTACTCTCGCCGCCTCGCCGTCTATATCTGGCCGGCCGCGCTGCTGCGGCCTGCGCTGAGCCGGCGGCCACTGCCGGCTACCGCCGTTCCGCAGAGTTGAGAACCGCTCGATCCGCGCAACGCGTCCCCGATGGAACCCTCGAATCTTGACCCTCAGTCCCTCAGTCCCTCAGTCCCTCAGTCCCTTAGTCCCTCAGCCCCTCAGCCCCTTAGTCCCTCAGTCCCTATAATGTTCCCCATGCTCGACCTCCAGGGACGTATCGCGCTCGTCACCGGCGCGTCGCAGGGAATTGGCCGCGCCTGCGCCCTCGAACTTGCTCGCCTCGGCGCTACGGTCGCCCTCGCCGCCCGCACGGAGTCCAAGCTGGCCGAAGTTGCCGCCGAAATCGGCGCTGCCGGCGGCCAGGCCGCCGCTTTTGCGCTCGATATCGCCAGCGAAGATTCCATCAAGTCCGCCGCCAAAGCCGTCGTCGACCGCTTTGGAAAAGTCGAAATCCTGGTCAACAACGCCGGCGTTGCCCGCGACGACCTTGCCATTCGCATGAAGCGTTCCGACTGGGATGAGGTAATCGCGACCAACCTCACCGGCGCTTTCCTGCTCACGCAGGCGCTGCTTCGTCCCATGCTCAAGAACCGGTGGGGTCGCATTATCAATATTTCCAGCGTCATAGGCCGCATGGGCCAGACCGGCCAGTCCAACTACGCCGCCAGCAAGGCCGGCCTCATCGGCCTCACGCGCTCGCTGGCCCGTGAGGTCGCCTCCCGTGGCATCACCGTCAACGCCGTCGCTCCCGGCTACATCGAAACGGCCATGACCGCCGAGATGGAAGCCGACCGCCGCGCCGCCATCCTGGCTCAGATCCCTCTCGGCCGCCCCGGCACCGACCGCGAAGTCGCCCAGGCGGTCGCCTTCCTGGCCTCCGACGGCGCCGCCTACATTACCGGCCACGTCCTCGACGTCAATGGCGGTATGTTTATGGGCGCGTAACTTTTGGGGGATTTTCCCGCCCAGCCGCCTCAGGCCACAATGCTCTGTGGAGCGTTGCTCCCTCGAGGAATTGAATGGCCTCGCCGCTTACATCGGCGCATAGCAAGGAATTTGCTCTCGAATCGCCGGAAGGGCTGCGCTACGTCGCCCGCCAGCCTATCCTCGACCTGCGCGGCCACGTGCACGGCTACGAACTGCTCTTCCGCAAAGGCTACGAACCCGCCTTTTGCGGCGACGTAGAGCTGGCCAGCCGCACCATGCTAGACAACGCCGTCATGTTCGGCCTGGAATGGCTCACCGGCGAACTGCCCGCCTTCTTCAACTGCACCGCCCAGGTGCTTGCCGGCGAGCTGGCCGGCGTGCTGCCCCCCGAAACAACTGTCCTTGAGATCCTCGAAACCGTCGAGCCTACTCCCGAAGTCATCGCCGCCTGCCAGAAGTTCAAAACCCAGGGCTTCCGCATCGCGCTCGACGACTTCGTCTGGAGCCCCAGTTTTGCCCCCCTGGTCGACCTCGCCGACTACATCAAGGTCGACTTCATCCGCTCCGACGCCGCAGAGCGCCGGCAGCTTTTCGAGCACCTTCAAGGCAAGCCGGTTAAGCTGGTGGCCGAAAAAGTCGAGACCGACGAGGAGTATCGCCAAGCCTGCAAAGAAGGCTTCACGCTCTTCCAGGGCTACTACTTCTGCCACCCGGTCCTGATGGAAAAGCGCAAGATCCCTGCCAACACCATCTTCCATCTGGAGATCCTGAAGGAGTTGCACAGCGATCCGCTCGATCTCGACCGCCTGGGCGAGCTGGTCAAGAGCGACACTTCCATCACCTATCGCCTGCTGCGCCTGGTCAATTCGCCCATCTACGCCATCCGCCACGAGGTGCGCTCCATCCACGCGGCCATGATCATGGTGGGCGAAAATACCTTCCGCCGCGTCGCCACGCTCGCCATCGCCAGCGAGATGAACGCCGCCCGCCCCGCCGAGATCCTCCGTATGGCGCTGATTCGCGCCGAGTTCTGCGAGCTGGCCGCCAGCCTTTGTGGCCTCGACCCCACGGAGCAGTACCTGCTGGGCATGCTCAGCATGTTGACCGCCATGCTCCAGGTCCCCATGGAAGCGGTCGCTCCTACCCTCCCGCTGCGCCCCGAAATCCGCGAGGCGCTGATGGGCGCGGCCAACCGCGAACGCCGGCCGCTGACGTGGATCGAAGCCCAGGAGCAAGGCGACTGGGATACCTGCGACGCCATGGTCCAGGCTGCCGGGCTCAGGTGCGAAGAGTTCTTCCAGTGCTTCGCCGAAGCCGTTCCCTGGGCCGAAACCGCCCTCCACGCCGTCGTCTAGTCCCTCAGTCCCTCGGCCCCTCAGTCCCTCACCCTGTCCACTGTCCACTGCCCACTGTCCGCTGTCCACCGTTCCCGCTACACTACCCCCATGAGCTCCTCCGACGAATTCAGCCGCCTGCAGCGCCTGCCTGCCTACGTCTTCAACATCACCGGGGAGATGAAAATCTCCGCGCGCCGCCGCGGCGAAGACATCATCGACTTCGGCATGGGCAATCCCGACGGCGCCACGCCGCGCCACATCGTCGACAAGCTCATCGAAGCGGCGCAAAAGCCGCCCACGCACCGCTACTCGGTTTCGCGCGGCATTCCCCGCCTGCGCCGCGCCATCACCAACTGGTACAAATCGCGCTACGACGTCGATCTCGACCCCGACTCCGAGGCCATCGTCACCATCGGCTCCAAGGAGGGCATCGCCCATCTCTGCCTCGCCATCCTCGACTCGCGCGACACCGTCCTCGTGCCCAACCCCAGCTACCCCATCCACATCTACGGGCCGGTCATCGCGGGAGCTCATATCGTGAGTGTGCCGGTCCATGACCAGGAAAAATTCCTCGCCCAGCTCGAGGAGCTCATCCCGCGCATGACCCCGCGCCCCAAGGCGCTCATCGTCAACTTCCCGTCGAACCCGACCACCGAGTGCGTCGAGCTCCCGTTCCTCGCGCGCCTCGTCGAGCTCGCCCGCGAGTACGGCTTCCACCTCATCCACGACCTCGCCTACGCCGACATCGCCTTCGACGGCTACAAGCCGCCGTCGGTTCTCGAAGTCCCCGGCGCCAAGCAAGTCGCCGTCGAGTTCTTCACCTTGTCCAAGAGTTACAACATGCCCGGCTGGCGCGTGGGATTCATGGTCGGCAACCGGAAGCTGGTCGCCGCTCTGGCCAAGTTGAAGAGTTACTTCGACTATGGCACCTTCACGCCCATCCAGGTCGCGTCCATTGCCGCGCTCGAAGGCCCCCAGGACTGCGTTCGCGAAATTTGCGAGACTTATCGCCGCCGCCGCGACGTGTTAGTCGAAGGCCTCAACCGCGCCGGCTGGAATGTCGCCCTGCCCAAAGCCACAATGTTTGTCTGGGCCAAAATTCCGGAGGCCTTCCAGTCCTTTAACTCTCTTGAATTCTCAAAGCTCCTGCTCACCGACGCCAACGTCGCCGTAAGTCCCGGCATCGGCTTCGGCGAACATGGCGACCGCCACGTCCGCTTCGCCCTGATCGAAAACGAAGAACGCACCCGCCAGGCCCTGCGCGGCATCAAGCAGATGCTGGCGAAGGGTGTTGTGGCCGCGTAGGGTACAATCCCAGCGGTCATTCGAGGGTCAGCTAAGTTTACGTCACTGACCTCGGAGGCCTCGGGGCCCTGGGGCGATTTGACGCCGCCACTTGATCGGCCAGTTTCGAACGTGTCTCAGAGATGCCCTTCAGGTATGCCGATAGGCTACTAGCTGAGGGCTCTGACACGGTTGGTGAAATTCGGGAAATGAGCGTTCCGACGTAGTCCTCGAAGATCGCTGCCTCGCGTCGGCTCAGACTTTCCGCCGTGTCAATTGAAATCTCGATCTGCGGTGGACCCCTTGGCTGAGACAAACGAATAAGACACTGTTCGCCGTTCGCTGCAAGTTGCTCGACCGGCAGGACCACTGTACAGCATTCTGAGCGCATCCGATGAAGCGGAAGCGGGCTCCGGTGGAGACCGACCCGCCGAGGAATAGTCGGCAGCGACTCATCCGCGCCGATGAGAGCCGGGAGTAGGAGCCAATCCTGCTCCCGGTTTGTTCTTTCCACATCGGACGGAAAGATCGCCGATGCCTGAGAAAACTCATGCGAGCAGTTGCGGCGTAGCCGCCTCCATATTTTTCGCTGCCAGGTGGGCCTCGAACTTGGCCGGAGGCAGATAGCCCAGTGCCGAGTGCAAGCGTTTTTGGTTGTAGACCTTTTCCAGGAACACGCCGATCTGGGCGCGCGCCTCGGCCAGGTCCCGATATTCATTGCGATAGACTTCTTCGTACTTGAGCGTCTTCATGAACGACTCGCACTGGGCGTTGTCGTAAGGATTGCCGCGGCGGCTCATGCTGATCTGGATGCTGTGGGCTTTGAGCAGATCGGTGTAGTCCCCCGAGGCGTACTGCACGCCGCGATCGGAGTGATGCACCAGGCCAGCAGCAGGCTTACGTGTTCTGAGCGCCATCTGCAAGGCTTCGATGGTCAGCATTGCCTCCAGGGTGCGGTCCAGCGCCCAACCGACGACCTTGCGCGAGAACGCATCCAAGACCACCGCCAGATACACGAATTCCGTTTCCAGCCGGACGTAGGTGATGTCGGAGCGCCATAACTGATCGATGCCCGTCAGCACCATATCCCGCGCCAGGTTCGGATACACCGGCAGAGCATGATTGGAGTCGGTGGTCACGATGAACCGGCGCTTGCGCAGGCACAGCAGGTTGTCCTCGCGCATCAGCCGCTGCACCTTCTTGCGGTTTACACGCCGGCCGCGCTCATGCAACTCTCGCGTGACGCGGCGGCTGCCGTAATAGCTGAACTCCAGAGCGATGCGCTGGATCTCGTCGCGCAGCTCCATGTCCGGGTCTGCCGACGGGCCTTGGGCCTTCCAGCGATAGAAGCCCGCACGGCTGACCTCGGCCAGCCGGCAGAGCTCGTTGAGCGGCATGGCGATGGACAGGCTCATTTGCTTTTCGAGGTATGGGTAGACGAGTTGCGGGTAGTCAATGCCTGCAGCCTCCGCTGCTCCTCGACATGCTGCAAGCATCCCCGCAAAAAATCGATCTCCACCACCTGCTGGCCCACCTTCCGTTCCAGCGCAGCAATGCGATTTTCGTCGGCTCGATTCCGGCCTGGCCCGGAAAACGCCTTGGCGCCAAACTCGCGCAGCTCGCGCCGCCAGCGGTGCAGAACGTTCGGGTTTACCTCGCAGGCACGGGCCACTTCGGCCACCGATGCCCCCAGCTCCAGCCGCCGAACGGCGGCCTCCTTAAACTCCCGCGTGAACTTCCGTCGATTCAGACCCATAAGACCATTCTCCATTCGCTGAGAAATGTGTCTTATTCGCCTGTCTCAATTTTGGGGTCCACTCCAATCCTCGCATAAAGTGCCGTTTTCATGCTCTGATTCTCCAAGGCAGCAATGTAGCATCAAACGGCTGTTTCTTGCTACACAGATTTTGAGCCTTAAAATCTACGCCAATCGCACTCCTGAGAGATGCCCTTTTTTGAGACACCAGCAGTGCATGGAAGGCGCATGGTGACTTTGGGATCGCCAATCTGGTAGGGAAATATAGCGATACCTTCAACGTCCAACGTCCCGTTCGTCTTTTGCTAGCCCCAACGGCGCGAACTATTCTTGGCTCGCCATCGCGAGGTTTTTGTTACCGGTGATTCGTCCAGACCGTGTCGATGAGTGATTTGGCGATTGTCATAAATTGAACCCGGACACCGGATCTTTCCTCAAATCTTCGTACCCAATAAACGAATGATGATGCGCAGTTCGACGTGAGCTTCAGAGAGCCGTGTTATGGCACCCGAGTTGCGGAGATTATCGTGGATGCACACAAGGATTATGCTTCGCGAGGTGAATGTGCAGACCCGGCGTAGGTTCATTCAGGCACTTTCGGTGGGCGGCCTCGTTCTGGCCGC